>DATESP010000142.1:0-5342 GCA_035270645.1 Mobilitalea sp.
ATAAATAAATTAAGGAATAAGGCTAGAGATAGCGATTGATAAGAAAGGTTGCCTAATGAATTATAAAGGAACAACATATAAGAAAATAATTGTAGTTGGAAGTGCAGGAAGCGGAAAAAGCTACTTGTCTAAGCAAATAGCAGAATATACGAAACAACCGCTAATCCATCTGGATAATGAATATTGGAAACCAGGTTGGACTGCGACTCCTAAAACGGAATGGGTGGATAGACAGAAGACATTGATATCAGGTGAAAGCTGGATAATTGACGGTAATTATAAAAGTACATTAGAGCTGCGCTTTGAGGCTGCAGACTGTGTTGTCTTTTTAGATATAAATCGTTATCTATGTATATATGGTGTATGGAAAAGGCACGGTAAGAAACGAACAGACCTTCCCGAGTATCTGGATGAAAAGAAGGATAAGGAATTTTTCGAATTTATCAAATGGGTCTGGAATTTTCCTAAGAAGGATCGAAAGATAATATTGCAGTTACATAATCAATATCCAGAAAAGCAGTTTATTGTAATAACGAACCGTAAGGAAATGAAAAATCTTTTAAAGGACTTATAGAATTGGTTTGTAATGAATGCAGAAAAATGGGAATTCCAGATTATCAGATGAATTGGGCAGAATTATTAATACCCAGAGAGTAGGGTGCAAGTCCTTATCAAATAAGGACTTGCACCCTACTGTTCATTTTATAGCCTGCAAGTTTGCATACACGAGCGAACATACTAAGCCTCTAGGTATTGGGAACATGAAACGTTATCTGACATTTACTCCGAATAGATATTAAGCTCCTGACCGACATAAATCAAGTCGGGATTTGTAATGGTATCCTTATTCCAGTCATAGATTAGTGTCCATTTTGATTCTTCATCAAAATACTCCAGGGCAATCTTCCTTAAATAATCACCTTGTTTAACTTTATATTGTTCATATTTTGCCACTTCGGTATCTTTATCTATTTCGTCATCGTCATAAACATCGGCTTTTTCATCCATATCGGCATCTTTATCCATGTCGACATCTTTATCCATGTCGGTATCTTTATCAGCTACGGCATCTTCATCCACTTCGATATCTTCATCTTCTTCGGCATCGGCATCCTCACCAATATCTTTATCCTCTTCCACGAGTTCCTCAGGTTCGTAGACTGTAATCCGGTCTTGCATCTCTATATCCACATCACCGATTTCCTCTAGGTACTCTATCAGGATCTCTTCCATGGAACCGAACTCATTTACTACTTCAAAATCAGCTAACATTGTGTAGCCGTCGCCACCTACTACCATGAAATCATTGGTTGCGATTAGATACATAGCCTTTGGATCGAGTGTAGTCCCCTTAACTTTGGCTTCAACGACTCGACTACCGGCTGGTTTGCTCGGATCAAAAGAACAAGTAATCCCGGATACCTGTAAGAAGCCACCTAGAAGTTCAGGATATGCACTGACACCAAGCTCCAAAGCTTCCAATAAAGCTTTTCCTGTAATATTCTTGGTTACAAGGTAATTACCGAATGGGAATACTGTAACTATATCCTTCTTAGTGATGTCTCCGATTTCGATGGAAGAGCGGATACCACCGCCATTGGTGAAGGCTACGTCAGCACCTGTTTTCCATAGGAAGGCATCAGTTGCGAGATTGCCAAGATTAGTTTCACTTGCACGAACATGCTCCCTAACACCATCAAGTGATACAGTAGTATATCCGATTACTTCTGATAAAAGCTCATCTTGTTTAGATGAGTAGGAAGCTACCATTTCATCCACTATTGGATCTGTCTCAGCAAAATCTTCAGGAGTAATTAATTGGGCGTCCATATTACCGTCTGGGCTGATTATAACTATACCAATATTCTTAATGTAATCTCCGGTGCTAACGATTAATGTATCATTAACCTCAAGGCCATCATTAAGAACAGAATGGCTGTGTCCATCTACGATCAGATCAATTCCATCTACTTTTTCTGCGACCAACTTTGAAGTAAACTCACTGCTTTCATCGATACCCAGGTGAGATAGTGCTATGATAACCTGAGCTCCGTCAGCTTTAAGTTCAATAACCTCTTCCCTTGCTGCCTCAATAGGGTCGATGAAATCGACTGTTGAAACATTATTGGGATTTGTCTTATATACAGTTTCGGGGGTGGATAATCCGAAAATACCGTACTTAACACCATTTTCCTCAATGATGATATTATCCTCTAGCAAGTCCTTTCCATTGCTCTTTTGCTTGAGGTTAGAAGAGAGTAAGGTGAAATCCATATCAGCTTTTAATTTTACTAAAGCGTCTGTGCCATAATTAAAATCATGGTTTCCAGGGGTCATTGCATCATATCCGGCTAAGTTCATGATTTCAACGATGTTGCTACCACCTACTAGATTGGCAAATGGAAGTCCGTGAAAGGTATCTCCAGCATCCAATAATATGACTTCAACTCCCATGGTTTCATAATGCTTCTTTAAAGCACTAACAGTAGTAAATCCCATTTGACCTTGTCCGCTATCGTTAATAGCCCTAGAATGGGAATCGTTAGTATGGATAATTATCGTATAGCCATTAAGATCAAGAGATTTCTCGGGAAGTGGGGCAGCAGATACCGGAGAAACAGTAATAAAAATTAATGCAAATGTAAGTATTATGGAACTTAATGATTTCATATACCTCTTCATGTTCATCAACCTTTCTTTGATATATTGTTATGGAAGTCAACTATGGATACAAACATATATTACCATTCTTAAGCTTCATGTTCAACTTAATTGTACATGAAGAGTAGAGTATATGTATATAGAACATAAGAACATAAAAACATAAGAAAAATAATTAGAATTTTGTTTCAACTTGCTTTTCAACTCGGTATAAATTGACAGAATATAGCTACACGTATTATCATGGAAGTATAAGATAATCAGATTTAATGAAGATGAGAGCAGGCTTGGTTACTTGAGAATATTTGCAGAGGTATAATAGTGAGTTAGAGTAAAAACATATACCAGGAGGTAAGTTATGTATTTTAGATATCATACATCATATTGTAGTCCAAAGACTGGTGAAGCAGTAGGTCTGTTTGTTGCTGTTTGGCATTTAGTCGAAAAGAAGATACTTACAGCTGAAGAAACCGAAGAATATTGGAGACAAAGAAAAAAAAGTGAGATAGTTTTGCCTGTTCCACCTTTTTATTCAGATGGAAATTCTATTAAAGCAATAACATGGTTTAAAGATAATAATAAAGTAAAAGAGTTATTACGAGAGTTTGAATTTTACTTTAATATATTAAATAAATATAATGTTAACCTAGTACTATCGAGAAGTGATTCTCCAGGTAGAATTATTTATGAAGATGATTTTCAGATTGGAGTCATTAGCGAGAACTAATTCACTCATGTTTTTGATTTGTTTGATTGGATTATCCACAGGGGATGTGAAATGGAGGCTACTATGGAGTGTAAATTCAAAGATCAATTGTCATTGGGAGTAGCATCAGCGGCAACGCAGATTGAAGGCGGTGAATGCGGGCATAACTGGAACGATTGGTATCGTCAAGGTAAGATAAAGGATCAGTCTAATCCGGCACGAGCAACTAATCACTATCATCTATGGAAGCAGGATGCTGAGCTGATGGCTGACATGAAGATTAAGCACTATCGCCTTGGAATAGAGTGGGCGAGAATCTGTCCAAATGAAAGTGAAGTGGATGAGGCTGCGATATCACATTATAGAGATGAAATGGTTTTCCTTCAGGAGAAAGGGATTTCGGTTCTGCTAACGATTCATCATTTTACAAATCCCATATGGTTTGAGCAAAAGGGTGGATTTGCAAAAAAGGAGAACCTGCAGTATTATCTCAATTTTGTTGAATTAGTAGTAAAGTCCTTTGGAGATATTGTCTCTGAATACATAACAATCAACGAACCGAATGTATACGCAACAAATTCTTACTATTTTGGTATATGGCCTCCGGGAGAGAAATCTTTTACAAAAGCTATTACGGTAATGTCTAATATGTCATTCTGTCATATTAAAGCATATCAACTCATTCATAGTATGCGACGTATTATGGGATATCAAGACACTAAGGTAAGCTTTGCAAATCATCTACGAGTTTTCGATGCGAAGAATCCGAAAAATCTCTGGCACAATATCTGTGCTAAGCTATTAGAGAGGTTTTTTCAAGGGGCAATTACCGATGCGATGCTTACAGGTAGGTTTAAATGGCCATTAAAGGGAGCTAAGGATATCTCAAGAGGTGAGTACTGTGATTTTATTGCAATTAATTATTACACACGGACGACCGTATCGGGTTTTGGTGATGGAACGAGGCAAGATGCACCAAAGAATGATTTAGGATGGGAGATTTATCCTGAAGGCTTGATTCGCTGCGCTGAAAAGATATATAAGGTTTTAGAACGCCCGATTTATATTACAGAGAATGGAACCTGTGATAATCAGGATACATTTCGCTGTAAATATATTTATGATCACTTAAAAGTTATAACTGAATCGAATTTGCCCATAACACGCTACTATCATTGGTGCTTCTGCGATAATTTTGAATGGATTGAAGGAGAGAGTGCTCGCTTTGGACTGGTTCATATTAATTATGATACTCAGGAGCGAACTGTGAAAAGGACAGGCAAATTTTATACCCGGAGCATCGAAGAAAAGGGCATAACACATGACCTTTACAAGGAATATGTAGAGCCTCAAAAATATAACGAAGGATAAGGGGTGGATGCTTTGATTACAATTTGCGGTACAAGCTTTCGATTAGATACTGAGCATACAACATATTTGTTTCAAATAACAAAGTATGGACATTTGGAACATGTTTATTACGGTAATTTATTAGATGAGGAGGACAGCGCGGAAAATTTATCACAAAAGCGGTCTATTCAGATTGGAAGTAGCGTCCTTTATAATCAGGAGGATACTGTGTATTCCCTTGATAGCATGTGCTTGGAATGGTCAGATAATGGACGGGGGGATTACCGTCAAAGCCCAACGGAATTTATCATGCCCGAGGGAAGTTTTGTTACAGATTTCACTTATGAGAGTCATGAGGTGCTGGAGGGCTGTGTTCCGATGGAAGCCTTACCAACTGCTTACGGAGGAAATCAGACGTTAAAAGTAACTTTAAAGGACCGGGTATATCCAATATTTATTGACTTATATTATACTGTATACGAGCAGACCGATGTGATTACAAGGAGAGCTGCTGTAAGAAATGAAGCTACTACACCACTCACAATCAGGCGTATCATGAGTATGTCCTTGGATATACCAAATGAATGCTTTCAGATGTATACGTTGGATGGGGGATGGATTAAGG
>DATESP010000143.1:0-3151 GCA_035270645.1 Mobilitalea sp.
CTCCTCTGCTATAGCCGAAAATACAAAATCACTATCAACCACAGGAATACTAGTCGGCAATCCTTGATTTAGCCCCATTCCAAACCATCCTCCGGTTCCTATCGCAAATAGAGACTGGGATATCTGGTAACCTTCATCATCAATATATCGAAAGGGATTCGCCCATGCCATAACTCTTACCTTGACATGGTCAAATAAATTATAGGCTACAAAGGCTGCCAGGCTTCCACCCGCCAACCCAGAGAGTAGATACACCGGCTTGGTAGTTGCAGCATACAGCATGAAAACATACGTAACGAAGAAAATCAGCGCTCCACCAAGATCCCTCTGCAATACTAAAATGATAACCGTCACACCAGCCATCACAGACACTGATAATACATGCTTAAAATCGGTTCCCTCTTCAAAAAGAGAGGCAATACAGAATACAAATAGTAATTTTACAAATTCAGAGGGTTGGAACTGAAAGCCTGCTATATTTAGCCAGTTGGTTGCGCCGTAGTTTGTTGTTCCTGCTACCAGAACGACTACTAGAAGCAGGATTGCTGCAATTCCATAGATCCAACCAAACCTCTTTAGCCACACAAATCTCTTAATTGCAATCGGGACAAACAGTCCGACGAGGCTGGCGATTCCAACTATAAATACCTGCCTGATTGCCTTGTCAAAGGACAGCCTTGTAAGTACGATGAATCCGATGGACAGAAGCATAAGCATATTTCTTAATAAAAGCTTCGAAAGCCTCGGATAAAAAGCCTGATAGAACGCTATAATCATGATAAATAATATAGTTTCACCAACATAGAGTATAATTAGCTTATCGCTACGAAGCTGAAAGTAAAGCGCAAAATTTCCGGTAAAATGAAACATAAAGATAAAGGTAGTCAAAAGCCTATAGGACCTATCCTGACTCTTCTTATTCCTACAGCGGAATACATGAAAGCAGTAAAAGGTATATACTCCAATCAGGAAAATCATCATATATTTAATTAATTCTAATATGAGATTCATATTAATAACCACGCCTTTCTTCAATGCATACAAGCTTTGGTCTTCTTACTCAACACCCCGTCTAAAATGTCCCGCCGTTAGGTTAGTGGCCGTAAGCTCCGTGCTCCTGCCATATTTGAACATATCCAGAAATGCAACTATTACCTCTTCCACTTCCTTACCCTTCTCAAAAGTAAAGTCAAGGCGAAGGTTTGCCGGTTTTAGAGCTGTTACTTCCTTTGCATATTTTAAGAGGGAAAGACATTGTCCATTGTATATAATATTATAGCACCCACTACAATTCGTCTGCACATAGAACTTCTTCCCTAATCGGTCAACCATATAATCCGTCCTCTGCTCACCCTCCCTGCACTTTTTACAGCCTGCAGTACTCTCATGCAGACACTGTGCTGATACCATCAGTGGCAGATATCCATATACTATCATATCACTATCGGATATACCCAGGGACTTAAGCTCACCTGAATTCTGCTCCACAGGTGCTGTAAAATGACTCACTCCCCGTGTCCTCCAGAATTCCTTGGCTACTTTATTAAAGATATACATATTATGATTTAAGATAATTATCTTATCTTTGTCTCCATCTTTCTGGAACGATTGAAGTAGTGAAACTTCTTCAAAATTCTTTGCAACAAATCCAGTTACATTATCATCCATCCATAATATAGCTATATCCCTTTTCAACTTTTCATATACAACCACCCTCATGATATGTGGTAGAATCACAAAGAAGGCTTTCCCCTCTTTGTTGGAATCAGAAGCTAGCTTTACTAATTCGTCTTTTGAAAACCCATCATAATCCGCATAGATAGCATCGACTTCAGTAAAGGCCAGCGTGGCTTGAAATTGTTCTTTACTTCTGACTGTCACACAGATTCCTGGGGTAGTCTTTTTGTCTTGACGGTATTTGTCTTGGGGTGTCGCATCCTGCTGCAAGGACGCTGCTATCGTCTCCGGTCCAACTCCTCCTTCCGGAATTTCTCTTTGATATGATCCTACAACAGCTTCCTGAAGTAATCTAACTGCCTCTCTACGAATTTCATTCAACCAGGCTACTGGTACAAATATATTATCCTCAGCATCAACGGTTAACTCCTCCATAAAATAAGGTGTATCCCCGAGCTTCTCAATCGGAGTAGAAAGCTTCTCCACTGTCATAGGCTGCCTCTGTGCCGTCTGTACAATATCCTGATAAGCCGTTACCATATAGTCTTTATAGGTTAATGTAAACGTAAGCCTTTCACCAATCCTGGCTCTTAAGATTCCACGTATGCCCTGTTTATTATCCTTATCAATATAATCCTCTGTAATTCGTTTTAATAATTCGTTATTCCTAGTTCGGTATACGTCTGCGCCGGAATATATAGGTTTGATTGTTCTGCCCACGTTGGTAGTAATCACCTGTCCGATGGAATTCGGGGCCTTCACGGTAAATTCATGTCCCTGCTCCTCCTCTTGATACCTGATTTCAAGGATGTCCTGTGCATTAACAACCTCCTCCAACATGATATCGACTAGGCTTCCCTTAACACCAGTAACCTTTCCAACATGGACGCCACTATGGTTCGGTCGATATAGTGACATCATCTTTTTACCGTGATACGCCTTTCCATACCCTGCGGAAAATCCGCCCCGATTATAGAGATCCTGTAGCTCAATCATATCCTTCTCGTATTCGCAGCTACTTATTAATTCCTGATATCTAGACTTCCCATACTCTAGATACAAATCGGTATATTTACGGTAAAGAGAGGCCACTCCTGCTGAATATTCAGGTCGTTTCATTCTTCCTTCAATCTTAAAGCTATTGATTCCAGCCTCCACCATCTCAGGTATTAAAACAATTGTATTGATATCCTTAGGGCTTAGAAGGTACTTATCCCTTTCTGAGGATATCCTTTTCTCATCCGAGTAGAACTGATATGGCATACGACAAGGTTGCGCACACCGACCACGATTCCCACTTCTGCCCCCAAGCATGCTGCTCATCAGACATTGACCGGAATAACAGTAGCATAATGCTCCGTGTACAAAGGTCTCTATCTCCATATCCGTATGCTCTCTTAACTGTTTGATTTCCTTTAAGGACAGTTCCCTGGCAGTCACAAGTCTCGTAACACCAGATTCCCTCAGTAGATTA
>DATESP010000144.1:0-36883 GCA_035270645.1 Mobilitalea sp.
ATGTACATTCTCTACGGTAATATCCTTTGGAAGGTTAAGGTCTGTGGGTGCAAAATTCCATATTCCCTTAACACCCCACAATGCGAGATCAGCTGCCAGCTGAGGTGCCTTTGACTTCGGAACAGTAATCGCTGCAATATCTACCGAATTCATCCTTATGAATGCCTCAAGTCCATCGACTAACTGGACTTCTACTCCCCTAATTGACATACCAATTAATCGAGGATTAACATCAAAAATAGCACTAATAAAGAATCCTCTCCGTTCAAAATCCACGTAATTCGCCAATGCTTGTCCTAAGTTACCTGCTCCAATTATTATAACATTATATCTTTTATCAAGTCCAAGAATTCTACCTATTTCCGAGTGGAGATATTCTACATTATAACCATAACCCTGCTGCCCAAAACCGCCAAAATTATTAAGATCCTGCCTTATCTGTGAAGCCGTCACGTTCATCTTCTCACTTAGTTCCTTGGAAGAGATCCGGACAACGTCCTTCTCAAGCAAATCACCCAAATAGCGATAATATCTTGGTAATCTATTGACTACAGCCTTGGATATTTCTTTCTTGTTCAATGATTTTACCTCCTTCGATACAAATAAAACTATAATGTTATTATATTGAATTGTTAATAATAAGTCAATCTCAGCTTTACTTTACTTGAAGGGTTGCTTATGCTAATATATATGAGGGTACTCATCCCAAGCTTCTTTCGGGTTTTGAGATGCCGCATAGCGGCAGGCATGTAGGATTAATGTGAAAATAAAAAGCAATTTTTACACGGCAAATTTGTGCCTGTAGAGTGAGAAAACAATAGAATTTCTCGCATAAAGTTTTACAGACTATGAAGAAAGGCACGGTTATTACTATGATATTAGCATGTCAAAATATAAACAAAATGTTCGGAACAACCGAGATATTAAAATCAGTCTCCTTCCATATAAATGATAGGGAAAAGGCAGCCATCGTTGGAATTAATGGTGCTGGCAAATCTACCCTGTTAAAAATAATAATCGGTGAACTACCTGCCGATGAAGGTGAGGTCATCCTGTCTAAGGGAGCAACAATCGGTTATCTTGCCCAACATCAGAACCTTACCTCGGAGCATACACTTTATGAAGAGCTGCTGACCGTCAAAAAAGATATTATTCTCCTGGATCAGAAAATAAGAGCTCTGGAACTCGATATGAAGCATGCCGATGGTACGAAACTGGAACAGATGCTTAGCACCTATACCCGATTAATGCATGAATTTGAAATACAAAATGGTTATGCCTACCAAAGTGAGGTAATCGGTATTTTGAAAGGTCTCGGCTTTACCCCGGAAGAGTTTTCAAAGAAGGTCAACACCCTGTCCGGTGGCCAGAAGACAAGGATAGCACTAGGCAAGTTGTTATTATCCAAACCTGATATCATCCTTTTAGATGAGCCTACGAACCATCTTGACCTAATTTCCATCTCTTGGTTGGAGACCTTTCTGTTAAATTATAACGGTGCTGTGATTGTCGTAGCCCATGACCGCTATTTTCTAGATAAGGTAGTCTCTAAGGTAATCGAACTTGATAATACAAAGGCGCTGAGTTTTGAGGGTAATTACTCTGCCTATACTAATAAGAAATCCATGCTCCAAAATGCTATGTTAAAACAGTATATGAACCAACAAAAGGAAATCAAACACCAGGAGGAGGTCATCACTAAGCTTCGCTCCTTTAATCGTGAAAAGTCCATACGTAGAGCAGAAAGCCGTGAAAAGATGTTAGACAAGATTGAACGGGTAGATAAGCCGATGGATCACGATGAGATTCATTTCTCCCTAACACCTCGTATCATCAGTGGAAATGATGTCCTGACTGTAACCAATATTTCTAAATCCTATGATCATCTTAGACTATTTTCTAATGTAAGCTTTGATGTAAAGCGTGGAGAGAGGATTGCAATTATTGGTAATAATGGTACGGGTAAAACCACAATCCTTAAAATAGTGAATGGTATGGTTAAAGCCGATGGCGGAGAAATCCGATTAGGATCGAAAGTCCATGTGGGTTATTATGACCAAGAGCATCAGGTATTGGACCCCGAAAAAACTCTCTTCGGAGAATTGCAGGATGCCTATCCACATCTGGATAATACAGCAGTGAGAAACATCCTTGCCGCGTTTCTTTTCACCGAAGATGATGTATTCAAGAGAATTAAGGATATCAGTGGCGGAGAACGAGGTCGGGTATCCTTGGCCAAGCTAATGTTGTCTGAGGCAAACCTTTTGATACTAGATGAGCCAACCAACCATCTAGATATCACCTCTAAGGAAATCCTGGAGCAGGTGTTGAACGACTATAGTGGAACAGTCCTTTATGTATCCCATGACCGTTACTTCATAAATAAAACTGCTACCAGAATATTGGATTTGACCGAGCAAAGCTTACTAAATTACATAGGAAACTATGATTATTACCTGGAGAAGAAGCCCGAGATGGAGGCTGCCTACCTTGGAGTATCGAGAGACGTTCCTCCAATTACCCGCAAAGCAGGTTTGTTCCCCTCTACTACACTTTCTTATGTCACTACCACTGATTCCGGTGCATTAACCAGTTCCGAAAATCTCGGTACTACCAGCACAAATGGTGAGCAATCCAGTGATAACAAGCTAAGCTGGCAGCAACAGAAGGAGGAACAGGCACGAATTCGTAAAAGAAAGAATGAGCTTGAGAAGACAGAGGAAGAAATTCATCAGCTAGAAAACAGGGATGAGGAAATTGATAATCTTCTAACAAAGGAAGAGATTTTCACAAATGTGCAGAGCTTAATTGAATTAAATAGTGAGAAAAAGAACATAGAAAACCGCCTTGAAAAGCTTCTGGAGCAATGGGAGCTTCTTGCCTCTGAGGAATAGAAGATCATTATGCGTGGAGAGAAATACGTGAGCAAAATCCTGTCGACGATGATTTATTCAAAAATGTCAGCTTCGCTGATATTTTATGAATCATGTATTAAATAAGGCACTCTACGACATGTTGTAATGTCGTAGAGTGCCTTTTGTCTTACCCACCGCCTAATAGGTGATGGGGCATTTACACTGATGGTATACTATAATCCTTGCTCACTGATGTTCTTGATTGTATTTATGATATGTTCATGGGCTAGCTTCTCAGCAAGCTCTCCATCCCTCTTCTTTATAGCCTCCATAATTGAGGCATGCTCTTCTCTGAACTCCTTTGCTCTAGCTGGTTGTGATAAGGTAATCTTACGAATTCGCTCCACATAATGATGGAAGTCCGACAGCATATGATTCAATATCTTACTTCCCGAGGCTTTATAAATCAGTTCATGGAATTTATTATCAAGCTCAACTAATTGATCAAAGTGACTTCTTCTTGCATGAAAATCAGATAGATAAACTATCTCATCCATTTCTTCAAGCTGTTGATCTGTAATATTCTCACAGGCCCATTTAGCACATAAGCCTTCCAAATAGGAACGGATGGTATAGATGTCATGAATATCCTTTGAGGTTATGCCGGTTACATAGGCGCCCTTGTTGGGAATTATGGTTACCAGTCCCTCCAGCTCTAATTGTCGCAAGGCCTCTCTTACTGGTGTACGGCTTACACCTAATTCCAAGCCAATGGTATTCTCTTTTAATTCCTCATTCTCCTTATATGCTCCGGATAGGATATCCTCCCTGATTTTATTAAATACTCTGCCTCTCAGGGAATATTTATCTGTCACCTCTTTGTGGAGATCAAAATCTTCCAAGGAATAACCTCCTTATATTACTTTAATTTTTCGATTGTTTCCATCAGATAATCAGCAAACTGAGCACTAGTTGCACCATTATCCCTGCCTGTTATTACCAGCTTCTTCTCGGTAATTGTGCAGATATCAAGTGCTTGGTAAAGCTTGTCTGCTTCCTTGTTGTAACCGATATGGGCAAGTAGCATAGCTCCGGCACGGATTACACTGCAGGGATCTGCATATATATCCCTTCCCTCTTGAACCATTCGAGGTGCAGAACCATGTATGGCTTCGAACATTGCATATCTCTTGCCGATGTTTGCGCTCCCGGCGGTACCTACGCCACCTTGAAATTCAGCTGCTTCATCAGTAATGATATCTCCATAAAGATTTGGAAGTACTACCACCTGGAAGTCCTTCCTCCTCTTCTCATCCACCAGCTTAGCGGTCATGATGTCTATATACCAGTCATCTGCGACAATCCCTGGGTATTCCTTGGACATTTCTCTAAAGGTATCTAGGAACTTACCATCTGTTGTCTTTATGATATTCGCCTTGGTTACAGCAGTAATTCTGGTCTTACCATTAGCTTTCGCAAATTCAAAAGCAGCCCGAATAATTCGTTCAGTTCCCTGTGAGGTAACTACTGTAAAATCTACTCCAAGATCCTCTGTTACATGAACACCCTTGCTACCTACAGCATAAGCTCCTTCGGTATTCTCACGATAGAAGGTCCAATCAATTCCCTGTTCTGGAATACGTACTGGTCTAACATTGGCAAATAAGTCAAGCTCTTTCCTCATCGCTACATTTGCACTCTCTACATTCGGCCAGGGATCGCCTTTTCTAGGTGTAGTAGTGGGTCCTTTTAGGATAACATGACATTCCTTTAATTCATTAAGGACTTCAGGAGGAATCGCAGCATTTTCTGCTGCTCTTCTTTCAATAGTCAATCCATCGATATCTTTAAATGCAACCTTTCCTGACTTTATCTCATCCTGTAAAAGGTATTGCATAACTCTTTCAGATTGGGCAGTAATCGCAGGTCCAATTCCATCTCCACCGCAAACACCGATGATGATTTGGTCGAGAGTATCGTAATCTATAAACCCTTCCTGTAACTTCATTTCTTCCACTCTTTTTAATTGTTCTTCCAATAACAGACCAAATTTCGCCTTGGCTGCTTCAATCTTATCTTGAGAAATCATAATAAATACCTTACCTTTCATTAAATACTTATATTTTATCGTAGCATTCAAGTACGATGATATAAGCTTAATTGTATGTGTTTATATGATGTTTGTCAACAATCATGAGGTTAAACCGGTGCCAAGCTATCATGAGGTTAAACTGGTACCAAGCTCTTCTTGGATACTACTAATAACTTCAATAAGCTCATTATCCGTTATTACGGTTACTCTCCCATCATCATATTGTTCATCAACCCAGGCCTTAACCCGTGCAACCATCGGATTTCCCTTATCAACTGCTTTGTCACCCTTCAGTTTATAGAAAGAATTGACCCAATGAGCGATGCCTGCGAGTCCGGAGGTATTGCTCACAGCTACAAGCACAGGACGGTTTAAGAATTTCTCAGTATCAAAAATATTATATATTTCCTCGTTCTTAAGAATACCATCTGCATGTATTCCCGCGCGGGTGACATTAAAGTTCTTACCAACGAAGGGGGTTCTGGAGGGAACGCGATATCCTATTTCTTTCTCAAAGTATTCTGCTAGCTCAGTGATAACTGTGGTATCCATACCATCTAGGGTTCCCTTAAGCTGTGCATATTCAAATACCATTGCTTCAAGCGGAGTGTTTCCGGTTCTCTCACCAATACCGAATAGGGAGCAGTTTACACCGGAGGCTCCATATAACCAAGCCGTAGTAGAATTGGATACTGCTTTATAAAAATCATTATGTCCATGCCACTCCAACCATTTGGAGGGAACACCAGCATGGGTCATGATTCCATATATGATGCCCTGTACGGAACGAGGAATAACTGCACCAGAGAAATTGACTCCATAACCCATAGTATCGCAGGCACGAATCTTCACTGGAATGTTATATTCCCTGCTAAGTTTCATAAGTTCATGGCAGAAGGGTATTACAAAACCATGTATGTCAGAACGAGTGATATCTTCAAGATGACAGCGTGCGGCGATTCCGGTTTCTAGACATTCTCTTACAATACCCAGATAATGACTCAAAGCCTCCCGCCTGGTCATTTTCATTTTATAAAAAATATGGTAATCGGAGCAGCTGACTAAAATACCGGTTTCCTTCATACCGAGATCCTTAACTAATTCAAAATCCTTCTTGCTTGCTCTTATCCAAGAAGATATCTCAGGGAATTCATATCCCCTCTCCATACATTTATAGGCTGCATCTCTATCCTTCTTACTGTAAAGGAAAAATTCACTTTGGCGGATTAATCCCCTCGGACCTCCAAGTCTATGAAAATAATCATACATAGTAACAATCTGTTCCGTTGTATAAGGAGCTCTGGATTGTTGACCATCCCTAAAGGTAGTGTCAGTAATGAATATCTCCTCTGGCAAATTATGAGGTACGATCCTATCATTAAATGCTATCTTGGGAATCTCGTCATAAGGGAACAGATTTCTGAAGGTATTGGGTTCTTCAACATCCACCATATTATAAATCGGCTCTTCCAGTTGGAGGAGGTTGTTATGTGGGTTAATAAAAACTTTTCTTTGATCCATGGGCTTCATTCTCCATCCTAATACTTAAATTTGTTTTATTGTATACAATAATACTCGGACTGTCAACAATATTTTTTATACTAAGACGAAGTAAGCTAAACACAAATCCAAAACCTACAGATATAATAACAGCAGATTGGAGATTATATTCTAAAGGAATTACAATTCCAAGCCCTACCACCATAATCAAAAGATGAATAAATCTACTATTAAGCATCCCAACCTCCTATCCTGCTACAATATGACGTGGTACTTTCATTTACAACAAGTTTATTTACATTATTTAACATTAATTGTATAACAATATCAGATGTAAAGTCAATGATATTTGTATTATATTTACATTTATTAGTTTTTATAGGTTGCTCATGTCCATGAAAGTGTTACAAAATAATTCAAGTCATCTGTAATTTAACGCGCAATTATACTTATTATTCCGCTTTTGTCTTGACATTTATAGATAGTTACTGTATAGTCTAACTATTGGCGTTTGAATATGTTGACTGCAAACTCGGGCTTTCCAGAGTTCCCGAGAATGCTCCATTAATAAAAGGAGAATACTTATGAATGAGATTATTTTAGAAGCAGCAGAGAGATCAAAAGGCAAATTCAGAGAGAAAGGCTTTGTGCCTGGTGTTCTTTATGGAGATGGTGTAGATACTACCACTTCAGTAAAATTTGATGAGCGAAAACTTAACAAGCTTATAAGTATGCATGGTCCCAATGCTAAATTATGGATTACTATTAATAATAGTAAGAAGTACGGGTTTATTAGAGAAGTGCAAAGAAAACCAATAACATATATGATATCACACATAGATATACAGATTGTATCGAAAGATCGCGAGATTAAATTGGTCATTCCTATTAATTATAAAGATGAAGGTAGTTTAAAAATCAGACAATTAAAGCTGCAGGTATACAAATCAGATGTAACAGTTTTCGGAAAGATAGATTTGATGCCTGACACAATCGAAGTGGATGTATCCGAAATGAATTTGGGCGATACAATTACTTATAGCCAATTAGGGTTGAATAAAGATATTAAAAGCGAAAACGAAGACACTATATTTGGAACAATAATTAATCTACGGGTTCCGGCACTTAATACTGATGATGCTGAGGTTGAAGCTGAGACAGCAACAACAAAGTAGAAATAATATATTGAATTGTATTAGTAGAATTTATATGAACATACAGAATTGAGTGAACTGCACTCCTTCACAAGGAGTACAGTTTTCTTTTTTTGTTGACTTGCTGTCTTAATGAATTAATAAGTTCTCTGTCTATCAAAAAAATCCTTGTATAATTTCATAAGCGATCGGTACTAAGACTGCTGGCAGGATATTACCACACTTAATCTTCTTGCCAAAGAGCATGTTGATTCCAATTCCAAAGATCAGTATGGAGCCAACAAAGGATATGTTAGCGACCAACCTATCATTAAGAAAAGGTTCGATATATCCGGCCGAGAAGGTTATGATTCCCTGATATATAGCTATCGGTATTACCGAGAAGAATACCCCATATCCGAGTGTAGATGCAAAGAAGATGGCTACCACTCCATCGATAAAGCCTTTGGCCAATAGCATAGAAGGATCACAGGATAATCCATCCTCAAGAGAACCAATAATAGCCATAGCTCCGACACAGAACAATAAGGAGCTATTTACAAAGCCCTCTACGAAGCCTTGCCCCTTCTCGCCATTTACCTTTAGGGCCTTCTTAATCCATTCACCGACTTTATCAAGTCTTGCTTCAATATCTATGATTTCACCTATCAATGCTCCAATTGCAAGGGATACAATCATCAGCATTGTGTTCACTGTGCTGAGACCATTTCCTTCCACAGTCAACAGCCCCTTTAGGGCACCGCTTATTCCGATGAACATTACAGATAGTCCGAGGGCGCTCATGATTGTATCCTGAAAGCGTTTCTTCAATCCACCCTTTAGTATAATGCCAATTGTTGAACCTATTAAGATGGCTGCAATGTTTCCTAATGTTCCCAATCCTATCATATGTTTACACTGTCGGTATTAGTAGCAGACAGTCTTCCTCCTATTCATATGTTTCCATCTATTATACAAAAGCTACTGTATTACACCAGCCCAGTCGTCTCTTCTACTTCTCGTAGAGCAAGAATCGTCTTCTCGAGTAATTCCTCAAGCTCCCACCCTAACTGTTTTGCACCATTCTCAATAACTTCCCTAGAACAGCCTGCAGCGAATTTAGGTGTCTTAAATTTCTTTCTCACAGAACTAAGTTCAAGATCCATCGTGCTCTTTGAAGGACGCATAATAGCCGCTGCTCCAATCAGTCCTGTAAGCTCATCCACAGCATATAAGACCTTCTCCATCTCATGTTCCGGCTTTATATCGACACAGATTCCATAACCATGGCTAGCAGTGGCATGAATAATACTATCATCTAACCCGCGTTCCTTCATGATCTCCTGTGACTTTATGCAATGCTCCTGTGGATACATTCCAAAATCCAGATCATGTAATAATCCTACCAAACCCCAGAACTCCTCTTCTTCTCCATAACCTAACTCCCTTGCAAAATACTTCATAACGCCTTCAACTATACGGGCATGCTTCAAATGGAACTCTTCATGATTAAACTCCGTTAACAACTCCCAGGCTTCTTCCCTGGATGGTATCTTTCCCATGTTATCACTCCTCCGTATTATTCTAAATCTATTTTTACAAATATACATCACATTACAAATACACAGCACTAATTCACATTTCTACACTATTCCACCGATATCCTTTACAACCTCTCCCGCTATAATCAGTCCTGCCACAGAAGGCACGAAAGCGTTACTGCCAGGAATCTGTCTCTTTACTGTGCATTTACTTTCCACACCGGGAGGACAAATACAACTTGATTTACAGCTTATGGACATATCCTCAAGCGGCTTACGCGCAGGCTCCTGTGAATACACTACCTTCAGTTTCTTTACACCTCTTACCTTAAGTTCCTTACGCATTACCTTAGCCAAGGGGCACACTGATGTCTTATAAATATCTGTAACCTCAAATTTGGTAGGATCCAACTTGTTTCCAGCACCCATACAGCTGATGATTGGTATATTTTTCGCTTCAGCCTGTAGTACCATCTCTATCTTCGCTGATACTGTATCAATTGCATCCACGATATAGGTATACTCAGAGAAGTCAAATTGATCCGCGGTTTCTGCGCTGTAGAAGCATTGATGAGTTCGTACTATTGCCTTCGGATTAATCTCCAGAATACGCTCCTTCATGACCTCGACCTTATATAGTCCAACCGTCTTCCTAGTGGCTATAATCTGTCGATTTATATTCGTCAGACAGACCTTGTCGTCATCAATAAGGTCAATGCTGCCAACTCCGCTCCGTGCCAGTGCTTCAGCCGTATAACCGCCAACACCACCAATTCCAAATACAGCTACTCGGGCTCTGTTAAGCTTTTCCATGCTTTCTCTGCCAAATAAAAGCTCGGTTCTCGAAAACTGGTTCAACATGTGTCCCCTCCCTTCGTATCATAATCCTCCAAGAAATTATATGACTTGCTTTCATCATGATATCCAATGATTGTACTTAGATTCACATCATGGATACTCCTAAAAATATTTATATCAATGTATGGACTTGTCTGTCTGAATTTATTGATAAGTATCTTCATCTCCTGCCGTTTAGAGAACCCTCCCCCATCAGCATAGAGCGAATTGTTTTCCGTCACACGACAGGCACACTGAATGAATTGCAATTCATTATAGCCCATCCATGCTAGTATATCAGCCTCTTTCACCATATACAACGGTCGAATAAGCTCCATCCCAGGATGATTCGTACTATGGAGTTTTGGCATCATCGTCTGAATTTGCCCGCCATACAGCATTCCCATCAATACTGTCTCTATAACATCATCAAAATGATGACCTAGTGCAATCTTATTGCACCCTAATTCCCTAGCTTTCTTATACAGATAGCCTCTGCGCATCCTTGCACAACGATAACAGGGAGCACTGTCCATATCTGCAACAACATCAAATATCTGAGTCTCAAACATTGTTATAGGTATATTTAAAATCTTTGCATTATTTATAGTAGTCTGTTTGTTAATCTCATTATAGCCAGGATTCATAACTAAAAATACCAGTTCAAAGGGTATCTTTCCATGGCATTGTATCTCCTGCATACATTTTGCAAGCAGCATAGAGTCCTTGCCACCGGATATACATACGGCTATCTTGTCATTCTCCTTGATTAATTCATATTTATTAATTGCATCTATAAACCGCGACCAAATTGGCTTTCTGAATTTAGTAATTATGCTTCTTTCTATTTTCTGATATCGTTCCATGCTAACCTCGATTTCTACCCATTGAAATAGTGTCTTTGATCGTAACTGTTCAGTGCCTTCGCAGTTACATTTGCACTACAAAATGGATAGAATACATCCATTTTGGCGCTGACTCACTCGAATCCACTGCGTGATTCTCGGGGGTTCTGAATAGTTACCTTAGATCTATACATTGCCCGAATCATCTGTAACTCGTCAAGAATAGCGACTGAAGATAAAGGCTTAGGGTTATTTATCAATAATACCCCGCTTTATGCGGAAAGCGGGGTATTTGCTACTGAAATATTATAAATCGTAATCCCTTTGATGTCAATGTAATATAAGACTGCATCAATGTAATATAACAAACGGCTGTCCATATGCTAATGCACAGGACAGCCATAGTATTTATTGAACAGCTTCAAATTGATCTTTACCAACTCCACAAACAGGGCAAACCCAATCCTCAGGTACATCTTCCCATTTTGTTCCCGGTGCTATTCCACCGTCTGGATCGCCAAGATCTTCATCGTAAATATAACCACATGCTGTGCATTCGAATTTCTTCATATCATAACCTCCATCTTTTAGTAGTGTTAGCATACTCTCACACTATTATGTATACCACAATCTAGCAATAATCTCAACCACAAAATGATCCAAAGGAGAAATTGAAGGAGAAATACAAAGAGAAAATACTAATTACAAACTTATAATATTATGTTATAATAATTTATGTCAGAAGAACCAAAGTCTTCTATTTATTATTACATAATGAAGGCATTATATGACGGAAAAGGAGGTAAGATTTATGAAGGCTACAATAGATCATGATGGCTGTATAGGTTGCGGGCTCTGTGCAGATACCTGCCCAGAAGTGTTCCGTATGGACGATGATGGATTGGCTGAAGTTTATACCGATCCGGTTCCTGCCAGTTCAGAGGATTCAGCAACAGAAGCTGCAGACGGATGCCCTGTTGGCGTGATAACAGTAGAATAAAGATGCTATTCTTAATTTAAAGAATCTCGTAGTATGCTCCCCTTTTGATAGACAGTAAAATAATCCCGTATGCCTCTAGCTAAGATTAATTGCTGAGATACATACTGTCAATCATAAGGAGGGCATATATTATACCTTACAAAATTGTGCGTTATCTTAATGCAAACATAGTTTACATTAGAGGCTATATCATTCTCATTACAGCTGTTATTCTCATCTCACTGTTTACATTTTCTGCATATATATCGCCATCCATCTTCATCATCAACTGACGGCAAATGTACAATCCCAGACCATTTCCACTATTTCCCTTCACATTTGATCCACGCCAGAAGCTTTCGAAGATAAATGGCAGTTCATTCTCACTTAAAGAGCAACCGCTGTTAGCAACCGTAATAAGACGGCAGTCCTCCTCTCTGGAAATCATAATTCTTATATACCTACCATCTCCATACTTAATTGCATTTTCAATAATATTCTGGAGAACTTCAATAGCTCTGTTAATATCTCCCTTAATCAGACAGTTACCATATTTCTCAATTTTATAATCTATATTCATAAATGATAATTTTTCTGAATAATATGAGTTTATTTTCTGCATCAGTTCTTTCAAGTAGAACTCAGAATTATTCACTTCGAGCTTAAGGAAATCCTCACTAGAGGCCTTAATTATCTGCGACACAAAGTCCTCGATTTCATCCGCTGATTTACCGATTTTTTCAGCTATCTCTATACGTTTTTCTTCGCTATCATACAGATTTCTGATTAATGCCTTAGAATATAGCTTAATAGCACTTAATGGTGTCTTAATATCATGAGAAATTGACAGGACCAGTGTTTTTTTCTCCTTCTGTAAGGTAAGCTCTTTACCCTTCTCCTCCTCTAGATGCTCGCGAAGAAGGTCAAGCCCCCACACAAACCTCCCAAAAAAATGACTTTTATTTTCTTTTAGACCTGCGGTCAGATTTCCCTTTGATAGTTCAAAGGGTACTTCCTTAATTCTCTGGAACGGCTTAATCAGCTTCGCCCTCATATAAACAAGTAATATCAAAACAACAAACGCCATAACAACAGTACTAATATTGACAACTAACCTGATATTCCTGTGCTCATTATAAAGCTGGATTTGGTAATCAAACCGATAATATACTCCATTGATATTCTTTATCACATAATCGCTGAGGTCACCTTCAAAAAATAATTTTTGATCCATATCCTTTTTCATCATGGTTATCTTTGTAATACAGCTGAATTTATCAATATCAATGCTCTCTATGCCATTTATTTCGATTTCTTTCTGTAAGCGGTTGATTTCTACACGGTACCCTCTCCCGCTTTCATTATGAAACATCGAGGAAAGATAAACATTAATCCCGATTATAATTACAGTAAGTAGTATTATAATCTTCGCAAATAAACGATTAAAGCTCTTCATTCCCTCACCTGTTTCCATTCGCTATTTTTAATACATAAAATAAACAGTATTCATGTCCTGCATTCGTGAAGCTCTAACTACTTAAGTAATGAGACATGGTTACTTATTCAAATCGGTATCCTACCCCCCAGACGGTAATGATTCGTTTCGGGTTCTTAGGATCTTTCTCTATTTTCTCCCTAATCCATTTTATATGTACAGTAAGGGTTTGTGGCTCACTAAAGCTGTCAAAACCCCATATCTTATTAAAAATCCAATCTTTTTTCAGTGTCTTGCACTTGTTCTCCATCAATAGGTGTAACAGGTCAAACTCTTTTGCTGTTAAATCCAGCTCTTTGCTATTGCAGTATGCAATTCTGCGTGATATTTCGAGCTTAAGATTATCATCTATAAGTATATCAGTGTCATACCTACGTTTAAGGATTCCTTTAATTTTAGCAATGAGAATATCAATATCATAGGGTTTCTCTATATAATCATCGGCTCCCAATATTAAACCGGCAAGTTTATCTTCCTTTGCTACCTTTGCGCTGACTATGATGACTGGCGTATTATGTTCCTCCCTAACTTTACTACATACCGCAAAACCATCTATTCCAGGAAGCATAATATCTAGCACAATAAGTCGTACAGGCTCCTTTTCAAAAAGCTCAAGTGCGTCTTCTCCACTTTCAGCAAGACACACACTATAGCCTTCTTCCTCTAGAAAATCACAGAGGATACCCCCGAGCTCTTTATTATCCTCCACAATCAGAATATCAGTCATCTCTGTCTCCCCCTGTACTATCTGTATACTTCAAATCAATTACCAGCCCATCTCCATCAACCAGTTATTCAAAGCACGTTCTCTCTCCATGATTTTACAATCACTGGATAACTCACTAAAATTATACTCCCCACGGATATTACCGTCAACTATATACATCACCTTAGTACACTTGGCGGCTACTTTTACATCATGAGTAACCAGCATAATCGTGGTTCCCTCACTATTAATTCTCGCCAGTTCTGCCATGACATCATCAGATGCTGTTCTATTTAAAGAACCAGTTGGTTCATCAGCAAAAATCATCTTTGGCTTATTGATCATACTTCGGCAGATACATGCACGTTGAAGCTGTCCTCCTGAGACTTCGTTTATATCATTATCCACAATGTCTATGATACCCAGTTTGCGCATTAGATCCTGTCCTCCCTGAACAATCTCACTCCTGCTTCTCCTGTTTTTCTTTGACTCGCAAGCAGGAAGAATGATATTGTCAAGTATAGTTAGATTTCGTAACATATACATCTTTTGAAAAATAAACCCCATGTCATCGAGCCTGATGTTAGCAAGTTCTTTTGAGCTTAAATTACTGATTTCCTTTCCAAAGAACTCAACTGTTCCTGCCATAGCATTATCCATACCCGAGACCGTATATAAAAGCGTAGACTTTCCTGAACCAGACGGCCCCATGATCGCTACCATTTCACCTTCACTAATGCTAAAATTTACATTTTTCAATACATTATTCTGTATTTTGTTCACAATATATGTTTTACACAAATCCTTAACTTCTAATACACTGTTCATAATAACCTCCATCTGCCGCTTCAGCGACTTACATTTCTTTAGCAAAAACATATTCTGTGCTTTTCTTTTCAGCCTAATTACCATACTTTTAAAGTTACATGCACTATTAAATATTAGTTAATCTCATATACTCGCTACATTTTATTCGATGTTATTGGTCTCCTGTACAGAGATATTTATAATCTGTGCTGCAGCAATTATGCTTGCAAGCATCGCCATAATAAAGATAGTCAATGGATAGATTACATATACCTCCAATGGCTTTATCACAAATTTCATATTGGTTCCACCCATCATCTCAAATACCTTAGCCGTAGAAATCTGCGCAATTGGATTGGAAAGTAGTATCGCAAGCAATGTTGAAATGATCATAATAATGCCTATTCGAAGAATCTGCCATTTTATAATGGCTGAATTACAAAATCCAATGCTTTTCAACATTCCTATCTCTCCCTTTTCTTTTGTGATAAAGGATTTTACCATAAGCACCGAGACAAGCATATTAATGATTATAATGACTGCAACAATAATCCCCTTTACATCGTTAAGCTGTCCTGAGACATCTCCAGTCATCTCATTTACATATTCTCCACCGGTATATACATTGAAATCCGGAAACAGCTCCTTCATCTCGTCAAACCGTTTTTGTACTCTTTCCTTCGACGGATTGTCATTATACTTAATCTGAAGTGCAAAGCCTGCAAAGGCATATTTATAGTCAACCTCAGCTTTTTCATGAAAGCGTATGCCTTCACCCATATTATTCATGGACTGATAAAGGCCCGTAACAATAAAATCATTCTTTGATTCACCATTTTTTATCTTTACCGTATCACCAATTTTTGCTCCTACCTTATCTGCAGTAAGCTGACTAAGAGCAACTTCATTCTCGTACTCTGGTGGCTGCCCCTTAGTATATGTGTACTGATCAGCTGTCGTACCATTACCCTGTAAAGAAAAAGAAATAAAGCTTAAGCTTTCTTTCGAAATAGCTATTTTAAAAGCCATCTCACAGTAGACTGTGGCATCAATTCCATTATCCTTAAGCTTCATTTGCATATCAGGAAGATATTCTTCTATGTAATCACGACCATCCTTTATGAATTTATTCTGCTGTCCTTCATTGGTCAGATATACATCAGACTCTACCATTCCAAACATTGTAACCATCTGATTACTGTTCATGGTGTTTATCGTGTTCAGAGGCTCAATAATAAGAATAATGCCTAGAGTAAATGTCAGTATAAGTGCTCCGAATTTCTTTGGCTCGCTTAAAATATCGTTCCATGCCATATATACAATGGCTGCGCCTCTGCTCCTACTTAATCGAAGAAATCCCTTTTTCTTATACCGTTCTCCATTAGAACCATTTCTGATAGCCTCTACCGGTGAAAACTTATTTACTTTACGAGTACAGAAATAGCAAAACAATACAATAATAATAATTATCAACCCTGAAAATATCAGATTAATAAATAGACCATTTTCATTTGTTATAATGATGTTCTTTGACACCTTATTGATTAGCATACTTCCAAAAGGAATGCTACAAATAAAACCTATGGCAGAACCCATAATCGATATTGCCAAGTATTTAATTATATATAGTCCCCTGATTTTTCTCTCCCCAATACCGATTGCCTTCATTATACCGATTTCACGATACTCTTCACTCAAGGTAAACACTATGGTGAACCTTAATATAAGCATTGAAATAAGGATTAGGCAGACGCTGACGATTAGTAAAAGTCCTGCAATCATCATATCCATGATATAGGTTGTCGAAACTAATTTCTGATTACAGGAAGCAATAACATTAAATCCCATCTGGTTATAATTCTTTTCCAGCTGATTTAGATCTGAGGTATTGACTGAATACATATTTCCGCAAGACAGCTCGGTATTAGCCCTGATTTTCTTATAATCATTATCACTTATTATGAATCTTGAAACACCCATCATGGTTGAACCTAATAACGCATCCTTACAGCTGCCGCTTATAGTATAATCTATATGAAGGTCCCCCTCCGAAAAGGTAATGACATCTCCAACGTTCAAGTCATTATCCTCCATCAGTCTAGTCGGTATATAGATCTCTCCATCCTTCATATCTACAATCTCATTATTATGTTTATCAAAAAATTTCTGCTGCTGAATATTGATACTGCTAAGGATAACTGTTGTTGCCAGAGAAAATTTATTACCATTACTTAAGCTCAAGTTATCATCTGTAATATATAAATTCTCATCCTGTGACCAGCTTTCCACATTACTATCATTTTTGAGAAAATTTATAATGGCAGCATCATTTTCCTTATCCTGCAAGGTTATAATTGTTAAATCTTTTAGATCTGCTTTCTCAAAATAGCTTTCCATTGCTGTCGAAATAGAGATTAGATTATTCATGCTACTTGCAATAAAAGTACTTGCCAGGATTATAAATAGGAGCAGAATTATATTCATTGTCTTTTTCTGTTTTAAATCTTTTTTCAGTATTCTTAAATACATTTTGGTACCCCTTCCATTCATTTGTTTGAGAATACCATCTAAATTATTAAATAATCCTTAAATACAAGATACATTTTAATATTTATATAATGTCGGCCTGCAGACATTTTATTAAGCATGTATTTGAAAATCCAAGCCTTGCAGACATTTTATGAATCATAAAACAAAAATGCCCCACCTTATGATAGACAATTTCTATAATATAAACTGTCAATCATAAGGGGAGCATATTAATTAATGCTTATTACTACTATATTAATATTATTATTTTGTCTCAGTGATATACTGGTTCAGGATATTCTCAAGCATTTCCTGTCTGCCGGATTTGTTAGGGGTTGTACCATTCTTAAGTGCATAAGCCTCTAATTCCTTGAAGCCAACCTTGCCATCAAGGATATCCTTACCAAGACCATTAGTGTAGCTTGCATAACGATCCGCCTTAAAGTCTTCGAAGGTCTTATCCTCAAGCAGTTTAGCTGCAACCTTTAAGCCCCTTGCAAATGCATCCATACCAGCGATATAAGCATAGAATAAATCGTCATCCTGGAAGGAAGCACGACGTACCTTGGAGTCAAAGTTTAAGCCACCCTTGTTCAATCCACCATTAAGAAGGATTTCATACATAGCAAGTGTTGTATCATATACATTAGTCGGGAATTGGTCTGTATCCCATCCAAGCATCGGATCACCTGTATTAGCATCTACGCTACCTAATACTCCATTGATTCTGCTTACGCAAAGCTCATGCTGGAAGGTATGCTGTGCTAAGGTCGCATGGTTTGCTTCGATGTTCATCTTGAAGTCATCCTGTAAATTGTACTTTCTCAAGAATGCAAGTACAGTTGAAGCGTCGAAGTCATACTGATGCTTTGTAGGTTCCTTTGGCTTAGGCTCGATTAAGAACTGACCGGTAAATCCGATCTCCTTAGCATAATCAACTGCCATCTGCAATAACCTTGCAAGGTTATCTAACTCTAATCCCATATCAGTATTTAACAAGGTTTCATAGCCTTCACGACCGCCCCAGAATACATAGTTAACACCGCCTAATTCCTTGGTGATCTCCATAGCCTTCTTAATCTGAGCAGCTGCATAAGCAAATACTGTTGCATTGCAGGAGGTTCCAGCGCCATGAACAAATTTATCATCGCCAAATGCATTGGTAGTACCCCATAAGCATTTGATACCGGTACGCTTCATCTCTTCTTTTATAACTGCTACAATCTCATCAAGATTTTTATTGGTCTGCTCTAAGGTCTCTGCTCTTGGAGCGATATCTGCATCATGGAAGCAGAAGAAAGGAATCTGTAATTTCTCCATTAATTCAAAGGATGCATAAACTCTTTCCTTAGCTCTCTTCATAGCATCTGCTGTCTGATCCCATTCACGGTGCATGGTTGAGCCACCAAACGGGTCATTACCCATATATGTCAGGGTATGCCAATAAGACATCGCAAATCTGAGCTGCTCCTTCATGGTCTTACCCATAACTACTTCCTCGGGGTTGTAGTATTTAAATGCTAGCTGGTTTTTACTTTGAGGTCCTTCATAGTTGATTTTTCCTACGTTAAAATAAGCCATAATAAATATCCTCCTTTTATAATTTATAAATATTAGTATCACTTATTACCTTCACAGTATTAGGGCATCCTATAATGCCATTTACATAAAAGAAATATAGCAATACAAATATTTAAATTTAGTTTCATGATGCTGTCATAAGCATCTCGGAAAATGTACTAAAACAAGACTCAAATTCCTTAAAATAATTATAATGCCTTTTAGTAAATATTTCAACTATTAATTTGTAAATTAATTAAACTAATTCAAAAAAACCAGTCATTCCAAGAGTTTTTTTACATTTAGCAATCCCCAACCCTGCTTCTCCCAGTGCTGTCCAAGATCAGTTGCGCTACTGCGAAGCCGTAGCTTTACTTCCCTGTTCGTATACTCTGGGTGTGCCGACAATAGAAGTGCAATCGCTCCCGAAACCACTGGAGTCGCCATAGAGGTACCGCTTTTGATGGTGTACATCATTGGTGAGTCAGTTGTCTTTATTTTTACCTCTCCACCCTTTTCTCTGCCGATAACACGATTGAAATTACAGGATATGATACTTGAGCCCGGTGCAACTATATCCGGCTTCTTGATACAGTAGGGAGTTGGACCCCTTCCAGAATAGTCCTTTGCACGAGTGCCGAACACTTCCACTGACACGTTGTCATCTGACGAACCGACTGTGATAACCTTCCTACTGATACCTGGGGTCGATATTGACATAGGGCCGGGTCCATTATTTCCTGCTGCTACGACAACGATGATACCGCTATCCCAAACTGCATTCACGCCCTGTACCAAAAGTGAGTTTTCATCCAGATTATCCTTTGCGGAGGTTCCCACACTGATATTAACAATACGGATATTATGCTCCTTACGGTGATCAATTATCCACTGAAGTCCTGCCAAGACATCAGAAATATTTCCATCGCCCTTTTGATCAAGAACCTTAATAACGATAAAATTGCAGTCCGGTGCTACACCGGCGTATTTTCCCTTAGAAGAATAGCCGTTTCCACCGATAATACCCGCCACATGGGTACCGTGCCCATTATCGTCATAGGGCTCTTGTTTTCCACTAATAAAATCCTTAAAGGCGATAACCCGGTTACCGCCTTCTATAAAATCCTTATGAAGACTGATTCCTGTATCGACGATGGCCACCCCAACACCCTGACCAGTGAAGCCATTCTCATGCGCCCAACCGCTTTCGATAACATCACTGACCCTGTTCATCTGTGCTGTGATATGGGTATCCATCTCAATACTGATTAATCCGTCCAGCTGTCTGATATTGTCCAGCTTGTTTTCTTCTATCTCAATTACATAGGCATTAATCATTGGTAGCCTATACTTAATGTGCCCCAGTTTTTCCATGGTTACTAATCTATCTTCGTATTCGCTACAATGAATGATAATCTGAATTCTATGATTTTTCTCCATTCATAAACTCCGCTTTTTGTAATATCCTATTCCGAAAGCTTTATCAATATACTTACCCGAGGCATTTCAATCAATAATCAAGGTTCTCGAACTAATTTTGTGAATTCTTCTAGAGGGCCACCATTGCTCCCATACAGCTATACCTTCCGTACAATGTATATATAAAAAAACACCCTGGATTTATATAAACCGGGATGTTCATAAATTAATTTTAATTGTTGATTCTGCGATATTCTGACGGAGTTATCTTAATTTCTTTCTTAAAAACTTTGCTGAAATAACTGATATCACTAAAGCCTGTCCGCTCAGCAATCTCCTCCAAAGAGAGCTGAGTATCCCGAAGGAGTGTTGAGGCCATACCCAGGCGCATCTGAACAAGATACCGGTTAATCGATTGTCCGGTATGCTTTTTGAATTCAGTAAGTAGTGAGGTTCGGTTCGTATGAAACTCCCCTGCAAGGTGTTCTATAGTTATTTTCTGGCTGTAACTTGATTGCAGATAGTATATTATATCTGCTGCCAACTTTGAACGACCATCAAAAGGTTGTATACTTTTTACCGGTTCTTCCTCCTGCCTAACCAGACAGAACAGTATCTCAAACAGGTAGGATCGGCTTCTGCAGGGCCATGATATATTATCCTGACCTTCTAGTTCATACTTAATTTTCTTCAGCTTATATTCAATCATATCCGAATCATGTGCTCTAAGGGGCAATATCTTAATATTTACCGGCGCCTTGTGCATAAATTGATTCAAATAAAAAAGATCCTGAAACTGCGTCAATGACAGCGCGGGATTCATATTATTAATAACATCAATTTTAAAAGCCACATTAACTACTGAAGGTTGAAAAATTATAACCCAAACAGAAGTCTCCGGAGTATCATAGAAGGTAATGTTATCCACATCATTCAAACAAATCGCATGAGCACCTGTTAATACATACTCCTCCTGATCCAGTACAAAATGCAGTGTACCTGTCTTCACGTAAAGTACTTTATAATAATTCTCGGCATCCTTCTCGCGAAGAACAGACAGATCATCTGTAATAGTCATCGGTAATATGTAGTCGTGAAAATAATTAATACCTAGAGTATATAGCCGCATAATAAAGACACCTTCTATTAATATTTTAAATAATTATAATAAATAAAAGGTGTCTTGTCAAACAAGTAAATTACATGCTATATGCTAATATTTATGGTTGTTTTCGATTAAATACATATTCATAGTTGTACTCGGTAAATCTTCCTTGGATATCTCCAATATGTTTTCAAAATATATTATTTCACCATATCTATCTTCTAACACTGGAATTGTATTAGCTGTATAGTGTGTCGGTATTATAATCTTAGGGTTCAACTGCTCTATCATAGTAAAACCCTTCTCATTTTGTAATGTCATATTAGAGTAACTGTTTTCAAACTGCATGAATGCGATATCTATCTCGCCCAATTGCGTCAACTGTTCTTCTGTAATCACACTCTGTCCGATATCTCCCATATGTGCAATACGCAGTCCATCAACTTCAAATACGAAGAGCACGTTGTTTGGTACCTCAGCTATGTTGTCACCGTCATGGGCAGATGCAATACTATAAATATGGAAATCTGTCGTATCTATCTCTCCCATCTTACTAATCAATTTCTGACACTCATATTTATCAGTAAAAATATTATCCATATGGTCTGGATGTGAATGAGTAGACAAGATAGCCGCAGGGTTAATATCAACAACATCAGTTGATGGCATGACTGTAGGATCGACAACTACATTTTCGCCATTTATTGAAGATATTATATAGGTATTATACTTGTATGCTGAGTTAGCAGATACTGTCTGAATTCTTACCTTACTACTACTATTAGTAACCATAGGTAACCACAGTTCCAGATTACTGGTTTCTTCCTTTGACAATTTCACTTCCACCTCAGTTTCTATTTCAATCTCTTCTTTGTCCTCTGCCTTAGTGTCCACGTTAGTATCATCATCGGTTTTCTCTTCATCAGTTTTCTCAATTGATGTAATATTCTCCTCAGGTTCATCTGTTATACTTTCATTAGCATCGTCTATCTTGTTCTCGGTTTCTTTTACTTTTGACGCATCATTTCCGTTGTCCTTCTGTGAGCAGCCCTGAAGTACGCATGCTACGATCAACATTATAACTACAATATATCTTTTCATCTAATCCCTCCAATTGATTTCTTTAAAGTGAATCATAGCACGATAAGAGGATTTATCCCATGTAATAATAGCAATATGATTTGTAAAATAATTCACTTTAGCCATTACATACCCTCCTTTCTAACATTTTCAATATTAATTTTCGGAAATAGGAAATCAGTCAAGCCAATCTTCATATGATACATTGTAATTAATATTATGGAGGAAATACTATGAGCGATTTATCAGCAACACATTGCGACAACGGCATAAGGGGAGGCAATGATGGTTGTGGAAGCCTTCTTCTGATCATCTTATTACTTTGCTGCTGTGGTGGCAATGATCGCGGTGGTATCTTTGGCGGAGGCGGCGGATGTGGTGATGGCGATAGTGGCTGTGGAAGCATTATCTTTATTATCCTTATTCTCTGCTGCTGCGGCGGAAATGGCGGAGGCTTCTTCTAAAGAAGAGACTTATTACTTAACCGGTTTCACTTCCGTACACAAAGCAAGAAAAAAGCTGCGTTATGCGCAGCTTTTTTTATAACTATTTTTTCTTTTTCTGTTTTTTCAGACGTTCAAAGCAATCACGATCGACCTCATATATCGTGTTATCCTCAATAATAAGATCCTCATCTCTCTTCCCTGTATTTTTCATATTCAAATCGGTAGTAGTAGCCTCCCACTCGGAAAGTTTTTTCTTATCATAATTAAATCCGTCAGTATTACCCGGATGATAAAATTGATTATCCATTACGGCCTCATAATTATATCGTCATTTCAATATATGATTCTATATTTGAAACGTCCGTGTCCCAGGCCATTGAAACTAATATGATTAACTCTCAAATTTTTGAAGATGGATTTTTATCCGACTCAGAAAATCTCGAATAAAATAAGTTATTGAAACAGCTATACTTTTCCTATATACTATGGATAAGTTGTATTGAAAGGAGTTATGTATATGTCAGGATCAATCTATGGCAACAGCTTTGTCATATCAACCTGGGGAGAATCCCATGGGGAGGGTATTGGAGTCGTTATTGACGGCTGCCCTGCCGGTTTGCAATTAAATGAAGATATAATTCAGGCTCATCTTAATAGAAGAAAGCCAGGTCAAACAGAATATTCAACACCGAGGAAGGAAAACGACAAGCTTAGGATTTTATCAGGAATCTTTGAAGGACTAACTACCGGAACACCGATTTCTCTAGTTGTATACAATGAAAATCATCGTCCTTATGATTATTCTGAGATTGCCGGATATTACCGCCCCGGCCACGCTGATTATACCTTTGACCAAAAATATGGTTTTCGGGATTACCGTGGCGGTGGACGCTCCTCCGGACGTGAAACGACCGGCAGAGTTGCTGCTGGTGCAGTTGCCGATGCGATTTTAAAAGAGCTCGGAATCTCAGTATATTCTTATACAAAATCTATCGGCCCCGTAACCATAGATTATCAAAAATGTAGAAAAGAACTAACAGGTTCAAGTCCCTTAAATATGCCTGATATGGAAGCCTCTAAGAAAGCTGAAGCATATATTAAGGAACAGATGGAGGACCACAACTCTGTTGGTGGTGTGATAGAATGTATCGTAACTGGAATGCCTGCAGGCATCGGACAGCCGGTATTTGATAAGCTGGATGCGGTCTTAGCAAAAGCCATCATGTCTATAGGAGCAGTCAAGGGTGTAGAAATAGGTGACGGCTTTGCGGTAGCATCTAAGACTGGTTATGAAAATAATGATTCGTTTTTCTATAATAATGATGGAAAGCTTACAAAACTCAGCAACCATGCAGGTGGAATCCTCGGTGGAATTAGTGATGGTACAGAAATCGTCCTGCGAGCTGCTATAAAGCCAACTGCTTCCATCGCAAAGCCTCAACGCAGCGTAAATAAGAATAATGAGAACGTTGAAATAGAGATACAGGGACGGCATGACCCAATTATAGTACCACGAGCAGTCGTAGTTGTGGAATCAATGGTAGCCATAACACTGGTAGATTACTTATTTCAGAACATGACTGCTAAAATGGATAAAATCAAGAAGTTTTACAAAAACTGAGTATGTGAGGCTGTATCCTCAGAGAATTGGCGTGCACAAATACCGGTATTTTTTACTTCAATCAAATTACAGGCAGGTGGCTGTACCGTAGATTCAGACATAGTGTTTTCTATGCTTGAGTCTAGCGTACACCTCCCTGCCTGATTTTTATAAATATTATTTTTTATTTGACTTAATAAAGGTATTTCTTATTTGATTTTCTAAAAGGTATTGACAATCCTATTAATATACGTATAATTTAATTATTGTTTGTTTAGCAAGGCTAAACTTTAAGTTTATTCATTGTAAGAATTTATAAGGGAGGTATACGTGGAGCTTATGCATATCGGAACGAAAATCAAGGAATTGCGAACACAAAAAAGCTTGACACAGGAGGAGCTTGCGGACAGGGCTGAATTATCTAAGGGATTTATCTCTCAGCTGGAACGTGATCTGACCTCCCCTTCTATCGCTACCCTCGTAGATATACTCCAATGCTTGGGTACTAACCTAGAGGAGTTCTTCAGCGGAACCACAGCAGAACAGGTTGTATTTAAGAAAACTGATTACTTTGAAAAATATGATGCTGAGCTTAAAAATGAAGTAAAGTGGATTATTCCAAATGCCCAGAAAAATATGATGGAGCCCATCCTGTTAACTCTGGATGCTGGTGGCTCTACCTACCCCGACAATCCTCATGAGGGAGAAGAATTCGGTTACATCCTTAATGGAAGCATTACTCTCCTTATTGGTAACCGTACCTTCAAAGTGAGAAAAGGTGAGTCCTTTTATTTTACCGCGAATAAAAAACATTATATTGTAGCATCTGAGAAAACCGGTGCCACCCTTTTATGGGTATCTACACCCCCAAGCTTTTGACTCAATAAATTAGGAGATGCCAATCATGACGGATAACAAATTAATCAACCTTATTAATATATCAAAGTCCTTCGGCGAAACAGTCGTGTTGGATGAAATGAATCTATATATACGCGAAAATGAATTTTTAACCCTACTTGGCCCTTCCGGTTGTGGCAAGACCACTACCCTGCGGATTATTGGTGGATTTGAAAATCCAGATAGCGGACAAGTAGTATTTGAAGGAAAAGACATTACTAAGCGTCCTCCCAATGAACGGCAGCTTAATACTGTATTTCAAAAATATGCTCTGTTTAATCATTTAACTATAGCAGATAATATTGCGTTCGGCCTGAAAATAAAAAAGAAAAGTAAAGCATATATTGATGACAAGATAAAATATGCCCTCAAGCTGGTTAATCTTGATGGCTTTGAAAACCGTACACCTGCCTCCTTAAGCGGCGGCCAGCAGCAAAGAATCGCGATTGCTAGGGCTATTGTAAATGAGCCTAAGGTTCTACTGCTCGATGAGCCTCTCGGTGCATTAGATTTAAAGCTTCGGCAGGACATGCAGTATGAGTTAATCCGGTTGAAAAACGAACTTGGTATAACCTTCATCTATGTCACCCATGACCAGGAAGAAGCTCTTACCATGTCAGATACTATCGTTGTTATGAATCAGGGCTATATACAGCAAATTGGGACCCCTGAGAAGATTTACAACGAACCAACCAATGCCTTTGTGGCAGACTTTATTGGTGACAGTAATATACTACCCTCCACGATGGTTCAGGATCGTCTAGTAAATATACTTGGCACAAATTTTGCATGTGTCGATGTCGGCTTTGGAAAAGACAAACCCGTTGATGTCGTTATCCGCCCTGAAGATATCGATCTGGTAAAACCAGAGGAAGGTTCCATATCCGGAATCGTAACCTCTCTACTCTTTAAGGGAGTTCATTACGAGATGGAGGTCACAGCAAATGGGCATGAATGGCTGGTACACTCTACTGACTTGTTCCCCGTGGGAAGCAAAGTTGGTATCAAGGTAGATCCCTTTGATATCCAGATTATGAATAAACCGGAATCAGAGGATGAAGAGGCAGTAGAGATTGAAATATGAGGTGAAGTATAATGATTATCAAAAACAATATACGTAACTGGAATGAGAGGGCACCTAAACAGGAAAAAGAACACACCTCCCACCGGATAAATAGCATGAAGTGGCTATCCTTCCCTTATATCCTATGGATGACCGGGTTTATCATAATTCCCCTGATTATGATATTTTTCTACGGATTTACAGGGAAAGAGGGTGGGTTCACACTTACAAACATCACCCTTATTGCTAATCCTGTTAACCTTAAGGCATTGCTCCTGGCACTTAGGCTCTCTATAATCAGTACATTAATCTGCCTACTGCTTGCCTATCCGCTTGCAATGATACTAAGTAAAGTGAAAATGAAGAGCAATAGCTTTATCGTATTGATTATAGTCCTCCCAATGTGGATGAACTTTCTGCTTCGGACTATTGCATGGCAGAATATACTAGAACGAACCGGAATCCTAAATAAAGTGCTGGAATTCCTGCATTTACCCACTTTAAATATCATCAATACACCTACAGCCATAATACTAGGTATGGTTTATAACTTCCTGCCTTTTATGATTCTTCCTATCTATAATGTACTAATTAAAATTGATAAAGACATTGTCAGCGCAGCGAGGGACCTTGGTGCTAGTGGCTGGCAGACCTTTATGAAGATTATATTTCCTCTAAGTCTGCCGGGTGTAATCAGCGGTATAACTATGGTATTTGTGCCATCTCTAACCACTTTTGTTATATCAACCATCCTTGGCGGTAGCAAGATTGTTCTGATCGGTAATGTGATTGAGCAGCAATTCAGACTCGGGAACTGGCATACCGGTTCCGGCCTATCCCTAGTATTAATGATTTTCATTTTATTAAGCATGGCCGTCCTTTCGAAATATGATAAGGAAAGCGAGGGTAATCTATGGTAAAGAAATTTATTGAGCGGTTCTATATCGGAATCATTATTCTATTCCTATATGCGCCGATTCTAATCTTAATAGCTTTATCCTTTAACAGTTCAAAGTCGAGATCTAAGTGGGGTGGCTTCACGCTTCATTGGTATAAAGAGCTTTTCCAGAATGAGAATATCATGAGTGCTCTCTATACCACCCTTATCATTGCCTTGGTATCGGCGTTAGTTGCCACGATACTGGGAACAGCTGCTGCTATAGCTATGAACAGTATGAAAAGAATTCCCCGTACCATATTGATGGGGATAACGAATATTCCGATGTTGAACGCAGATATCGTAACAGGTATCTCCCTCATGCTAATCTTCGTTGCCTTAAGATTTACATTAGGTTTCTCCAGCGTATTGATGGCACATATAACCTTCAACATACCCTATGTTATTCTAAGCGTTATGCCAAAATTAAAGCAGTTAAATCCCAATACATTTGAGGCTGCTATGGATCTTGGTGCCACACGAAGCTATGCCTTTTTTAAAGTTATTCTGCCAGATATCTTCCCTGGAGTATTATCCGGGTTCTTCCTAGCATTTACGATGTCATTAGATGACTTTGTCATTACGCATTTTACAAAAGGCCCTCAAATTAATACCTTATCCACGAAGATTTACACAGAGGTACGAAAGGGTATCAAACCTGAAATCTATGCTCTATCTACCTTGATGTTTGTTACGGTTCTGCTCCTGCTGATATTTATTAACCGCAGAGGAGCCGATAAGAAAACACTTAGTAGAAAGATATAAAAGCATATGTATAGCCGATAATAATATACTTAGGAGGATACATTCTCCATAAAAAACTAAATCTAGGGAGAATAAGTCCTCTCCCCAAAAAAGGAGTACTCGAATGAAAAGAATTATATTAGTTGTAGCTATTGCATTATTTGGTACGACACTTTTAACTGGATGTGGTAGTAAGGGTGAAAAAGTTTATGTCTATAATTGGGGAGAATATATGGACCCCGATGTGAGAGAACAATTTGAGAAAGAAACCGGAATAGAAGTTGTATACGAGGAATTCGAACAGAACGAAGACATGTATCCGAAGATAGAATCCGGTGCTGTACGTTATGATGTAGTCTGCCCCTCTGATTATATGGTACAAAAAATGATTGACGAGGATCTCCTGGCGGAGATAAATTTTGATAATGTGCCCAATCTTAAAAACATTGATCCGGCTTACTTAAAAAGTTCCGAAAGTTTTGACCCCGGCAACAAATATAGTGTGCCGTATTGTTGGGGTACCGTCGGAATCCTATATAACAAAACAAAAATCGATGAACCTATTGACAGCTGGAGTGCTATCTTCGATGAAAAGTATTCCGGTAATATCCTTATGATTGACAGTGTACGCGATGCCTTTGGTATTGCACTCACTTATCTGGGATATGACTTGAATTCCACGAACGAGGTTGAATTGGATGAAGCAAAAGTCTTGCTGCAAGATCAGTATCCCCTAGTACAGGCTTACGTAATTGACCAGGTAAGGGATAAAATGATCAGCGGAGAAGCTGCTATTGGTGTAATATACTCGGGTGAAGCTATCTATACCGCTAGGGAAAACTCTGATCTAGAGTATGTAATCCCGAAGGAAGGTTCCAATGTATGGATTGATGCCTGGGTTATTCCAAAAAACTGTCGTAACCAAAAGAATGCAGAAGCCTTTATCAACTTCATGTGTGATCCAGAAATCGCGTTGAAGAATTTTGAATACATCACCTACTCCACTCCAAATTCTGCTGCTAGAAAAATGATTGAAGATGAGGACATCAAAAACAGCCCAGTCGCATTCCCTGAGCAATCAGTTTTGGATCGTTGCACCACATTCCGCTATCTAGGAGAAGATATGGAATCCTTATATATCGATAAATGGAATGAAGTTAAGAGCGAATAATAAAAGATACTTATAAAAATGTCCGTTACCTTCTGGTAGCGGACATTACTCTTTGACTATATTTCTGGCCTCACCATTCTGGAAGGCTATGATATTCTTATATACCTCTTCGGTTACCCTCTGTCTCGCTTCCACTGTCGCCCAGGCAATGTGTGGAGTTATAATAAGCTTCGTGCTATCCTGTATCTCGATTAAAGGATTGCTTGCTCGCATCGGTTCCTTAGAGAGTACATCCAGTCCTGCTGCAGAGATCCAGTCCTCCTTCAGAGCCTTTGCTAGTGCCTGTTCATTGACGATCGGTCCCCTCCCAAGATTGAGAAGTATAGCGCTCTTCTTCATCTTGCAAAGCTCCTCCTCAGCAATCAGATCCCTCGTTGAATCATTTAAGGGAGCATGGATGGATATAACATCTGAAGTAATTAACAAAGTGTCTAAATCAACTTGCTTATAGTCCGTATTATGATTCTTACCGGAGGTGGAGTAATAAATTACCCTACAGCCGAAAATCTTTGCTACCTCTGCTACTCCCTTTCCAATGTCTCCAAGACCGATAATACCCCAGGTTTTCCCTGCCAGTTCATTAAACTTCATGGTAAAATGACTGAAGACATCGGATTTTATATACTCTCCTGACTTAACAAAATGATCATAATAGCTGAGCTTCTCATATACATAAAAGAATAGTGCAAAAGTATGCTGTACTACGGATCCCGTTGAATAACCTCGTACATTGGCTACCGTAATATTTCGACTATTTGTATAGTTAAAATCAATTATATTTGTTCCCGTTCCGGTAAGGCATATTAGCTTAGCCTTTAATGCATTGCCTAGCGTCCTCTGATTCATTGGTACCTTATTGACTATGATTACCTCAGCCTCTTCGATGCGCTTTGCATCCTGTTCTGAATCAGAGCAGGAATATTTAATTACCTCTCCAAGTAAATCAAAAGGCGTCAGATCAACATCCTGTCCCAAGGTGTCCGTCTCTAAAAATACGATTTTCATGCTAACAATCATACCTCCACTTTGAATTAGTGTGTGTCAGATGTGTTCTTCCCAAGAAATCAGCTGAGTTGAGTCTTAAATAATATTATCTAATTCTTTCAGGAAACCCAACCTTCTTCTGCACCTTACGAAGAGTCTTGTTCGCATAATAAGCAGCCTTCTCGCCATTTTTCTTTATTATGCTATCAATGTATGCCTTATCCTTACTTAAATCTGTAAATCTCTCCTGAATGGGCTTCAGCATATTTACAACTGCTTCTCCGACTGCCAGTTTAAAATCTCCGTAGCCTGAAGAGGCAAATTCTATCTCGACCTCAGAAGCTGTCTTACCAGTTACCGCACCATAGATATCAATCAGATTGCTAATACCTGGCTTATCCTCTGCATATCTTACTTCATTATCAGAATCAGTAACAGCCCTCTTGAATTTGCGAATAATCGTATCCGTATCATCCATCAGATAAATGCTCGCACTGGTATTCTCATCTGACTTGGACATCTTCTTCTCTGGCTCCTGCAAGCTCATGATTCTTGCTCCGGTCTTTCCGATATACGGCTCTGGGATAGTGAATACGTTTCCATATATCCCATTGAAACGTTCTGCGATATCTCTGGTAATCTCAAGGTGTTGCTTCTGATCAGAACCTACCGGAACTACATCGGATTGAAATAAAAGAATATCTGCTGCCATCAAAACAGGGTAGGTATATAGTCCGGCATTGATGTTATCGGTATGCTTTGCTGCTTTATCCTTAAACTGGGTCATACGGTTTAACTCGCCCATATAGGTAAAGCAGTTTAATATCCAGGCAAGCTCTGCATGAGCAGATACATGTGACTGGTAATAAATACAGTTTTTATCAGGGTCAAGTCCTGCTGCAATATAAAGTGTAAGCAGTGCCCTGGCTTTCTTTCTGAGTTCAGCCGGATCCTGTCTGATTGTAATAGAATGTAGGTCAACAACACAATAAAAGCTCTCATACTCCTCATATAAATCAACCCAATTCTTTAACGCTCCAAGATAATTTCCTAGATGAAGGGTTCCTGTCGACTGCATTCCGCTGAATAATGATTTTTTTCCATCTAACATATTGTCACTTCCTATTTTTTATTGTTTATTCCTATTATAAATTATTTCTAACAACATACCTATACGTGTAAATAAAATACATCCTTTTTGACACTGTAACAGTTACTGTTCACTCGTACCTCGTTCACAGCAACAATTATGCACACAAAGTGCAAAAAGAGCACTTTGGCGCATGAAGTTCTCGGGTTTTACTTGCGTAAAACACCTCGCGCTGACTAACGAGTGAACAGTAACCTGTAACACTCAAATCCACTTCGTGATTCTCGGCGTTCTGAATAGTTACAATAATTCATTTTATAATTATTTGTTTCTTACAATATATAAATAATGAAATCAAATGTCAATGCTTCCTTGCTAATTGTATAACTTTAATAATTGCAGTTCAACCCTCCATGATATTGAAATAAACTTGGTTAAGGCTGAATTTTAACCTTAAAATATGTTAATCAATTCCCCGAAAGAATCCACCACCATATCGTATTCCTTAACATCTCCGAAGCCATACCGTGCGTATACAAATGGCACTCCAGCTGCTTTTGCTGCATTTGCATCACCCTGGGTGTCACCGACATAGATTGGATTATTAAGCTGATTTCGCTCCACTACTAGCTTGATGTTATCTGCCTTATGCTTACCTGTCCTTCCTGGACACTCATAATCAGAAAAATACTGCTCCAATGAAGGATTGGCTTTAAAAAAGGTTTCAATATATCCAGCCTGGCAATTACTAACGATAAAAAGCTTATATTTCTGGTGTAGCTCTTTTAGTGTATCCTCAAGACCATCATATAGTGTCCCACCAGTGATAGCCAGGTATTCATTTTCATAATCACAGCAGTCCTTAATAACCTGCAGAGCCTTCTCACGTGAAACGCTCTGAAATAACCTGATTCCTATCTCATCTAACAATAGTCCAAATAAACCCTTAAGCTTCTCGGCTGTAACAGTATCCGTAACCTCTGGGTATTTCTCCTTTAAAACTATATTATAAGCAGTCGTAACACCCTGTGTAGAATCCCACAGTGTTCCGTCTAAATCAAAAATAATACTATCATGCATGTCTTATCAGTCCTTATCTTCATATTAAATTGTCCTCAGTCTCCTCAGCATACACTGAAGCATATCAGTCTCTTAACCAATCCACCTCAGACTACTCACTGTATATAATGACGAATTATAATGTTTTTGTCAAGTTCAGTTGGATAAATACAGTCAAAACAGGACAATTTCGCTTGAAAATAAAAGCAATTTTCATACGTTGAATTTAGGCCTGCGAGCAAGTCGCAGGCATGGACGCTAGTGTGTAAGAATTTATTTATAATTTAGTCATGACTGAGTAAGATTACATAGTTATACTGTTTATATACCCCGAACAATTAGACTCTCTCGAAGAATATTTCTAATTGTTATAACAGAAAGGACATTACTCTATGTGGATTAAGAAATTAAAAAAGAAGAAGCTACAATTCATTGTACTGGGATTTATATTAGCCTTTGCAGCCATGATTCTATCAACCTGTATCAGCTTTAGCAAAGAGGTAACACGTTATACTGATAATCAATACGACGATCCAGGTAATGCCGATCTATTGCTCTATGCAACGAAAGGAACCAGTAGCCTAATTAATGAGGCATCAAAAGAGAGAGATGATATAGCTTCCTTAGTAACTTATGATTGCTATTCTATCACTTCCCTTGAGCTTTATCATCAGGGCACTAAGGTACAAGATTACATTCATCCGTTATACGCTATTATTATATCAGACTATAGCGATATGCCCTTTAAGCTTACCCCAGTTGATGGTGATTTTAGTAGTCCCTGTCCCGCTCCTGGGCAGGTATGGGTGCAAAATATAGTTGCTGACAATCACAATATCTATGTAGATGACAAATTTGATTTTAATAGCCAAATCACAAAATCGCTTACAGTATCCACTCTTGTAAATGATACCCGAAAGCCTGTATCTATGACAAATGGTTCCGCAATATTTATCAACGAAGATGATGCCCATTTGTTTACGAGTCAGGAAGCTATTGATTTAATTTGTATCTCAACTGATTCTAATACCAAAGATATTCTTGATTGGATTGAAGATATCTCTACTGATGAATATCATGTGGATAGCTATGAAACATTACCAGAAATGAAGTCAAAAGCTACCCTAATGACTTCCTTGATTTCCAGCCTAGGAACCTTGTCCTCCATATTTATGCTAATCATTACTATTGTAATCATCCTATTCTTCATAAGGAATACGATTCTAAATGAATTTAGTGCCATCGGGACCTATAAGTCGGTGGGCTTTACGACTTCAGAAATCATGGGTTTTTATCAGAAAGCCTATGCTTTCGTAGGAATTATTTCAATTATCATCGGATCACTTTTAGGCTTACCTATGTCAGTCTTTATTGGAAGAATTATAATGGAATATATAGGTAAATACGACTTGAGCAACGCCTCGATCTACTCAACCCTGTCTATAATTATTATTACATCCTTGCTGCTTCTATTTAGTGTTTGGCTTGCGCTTATAAGAATTCGAAAAATCAGTCCTATTGATGCCTTTCGTGTAGGTGCCTCGTCTTCTAAGGCAAAGCTTAAAAAGTCGCTGATAAAAAACGCTCACTCTTCATTTAACATGGCAACCAATGACATATTTAAGTATAAAAGTCGTTCTGCTATTATTGTACTTATCGTAAGCATATCCTTTTATATCGCCATAATGCTTATCAATATGTGCATTTCCTTCAGCCGGATGGAAAGTAATGCCCCAGGATGGGTTGCATTACCTGCCTGTGATAGCTTCATATCCAAGAAAGATTACGCGATACCAGATGAATTAATTGATTATGTAGAAACCAGTCCATTTGTTGATAGCTATATTACCGGTGATCTATATTCCACCTTAAATGTACTTTACGAAGGTGATGATATTAACTTGAAATATGCTATTATAACTAATTTTAACACCTTCGAATATAGCCACACCGGGATAAGCTATCAACAAGGTCGCCCACCGGAAAATGAAGATGAAGTAGCCATAGATTCACACTCCTTAAAAGACAGCGAATACGATATAGGTGATAATATTTCCTTATTGATTAATGGAAAGAAAAAGAACCTAATGATCTCAGGAATTTATGATACTATGATGTTCCCATCATTAAGTTTTGTATCCTCAGCATTTTCAGAGGTACCTCGTGAATTATATTATAATAGAATCGGAGTAAACCTAAAAAATCCCGATGATTTAGAAGTCTTTAGAGCCGAAACAAAGGAGTTATTTCCTGATTATACCTTTGAAACCATGCTTGACTTTGTTGATGACGTAAAGGTTTCAATTATGTCAATAATGATTCCTGTAACCGTAATAATTATCGTAATTTTCTTTGCATTTGCACTACTTAATATTATTAATATGATTATTATGAACAACAATGAACAACAGCGTAATTTTGGTATTATGAAAGCTTACGGATTTACAAATGGATATATTATAAGACGAAATGTTTATAAAATATCCATACTAGCTGCTCTAGGCTTAATAATCGCCGCAACCGTGGATCTATTAATATCCAGTCGTATCTTTTATTCCGTCCTAGGTGTTGCCGCCTATAGAACAGAGCCACTAGAAACTACAATACTGTTAGTGAGCGGATTCGGAATCATCATAGCTACGACCATACTGCTCAGCTTATCCATCAAGAGAATTTCACCTAAAAAGCTTATGGAAGAATAGGCCAAAAGATTAAGAAGGTACTGAATAGTTATGAAAGACATATTGTAACTATTCAGTACCCCCGAGAATCACGCAGTGGATTCGAGTGAGTCAGCGCCAAAATGGATGGGTTTTATCCATTTTGTGTGCATAGGCATCGTAAGATGCCATGTAACTGCGAAGGCACTGAACAGTTACGACATATTAATCATAAATCAGCTTATACCGCTACTGGCGGAGAAATGGAGTATCTAGTGAAAAATACAATAATAGAAGCAAAAAAATTATGTAAGACTTATGTGCTTGGCAAGACCGGACTTAATGTACTGAAAAATATTGATTTAGAAATATATGAAGGCGATTTCACTGTAATCATGGGTAGCAGCGGAGGCGGAAAATCAACGCTCTTATACTCCATCAGCTCGATGGATAAACCCACCAGTGGTACTGTCAATATTCTGGGACATGATACCTCAGTGATGACTGAAAAGCAACTAAGTAAGCTTAGAAAAACTGAGGTTTCCTTTGTATTTCAAAGTATGAATTTGCTTCATGATTTGACTGCCTTTGAGAATATCGCCTATATAGGCTACGGAACTGATACCAAAGAAAATGTTAACAAGAAAGCCCTTGCACTTCTAGAAAAGTTCGGACTTAGTGAAGAGAAGGATAAATACCCCAGTGAAATGTCTGGTGGTCAACAACAGCGTGTAGCCATATGTAGAGCTTTAATTGGGAATGCCAAGGTGATATTTGGTGACGAGCCTACCGGCTCACTAAACTCCTCAAATGGAAGGCAAGTACTGGATAGCTTGACTAGTCTAAACAGTGAAGGCCAATCCATCGTGATGGTGACACATGACTTAAAGGCCGCTACCCGTGCTAGTAGATTATTGTATATGGCAGATGGACGTATCTATGCTGAGCTTAATCTTGGAACCTATTCCAGTGAAAAAGAAAGTGAGCGTAAGGCTATCGTATTCGATTTCTTAAAGGAACAGGGCTGGTAAATTATATTGGAATAGAAAATTGTAATGCAGTCCCCTGATCTAGTATGCTATCACATTCAATTCTGCCACCATGTTGCTCTACTATATATTTAGATATACTAAGACCCAAGCCGGAGCCCTGTACATTCAGGGTTCTGGCTTTTTCACCTCGATAGAACTCATTGAATACCATAGGAATATCTATAGCGGCGATACCTATTCCTGTATCTCTTACGGTAATCAGCATATAATTATTATCTACCCGATAATCAACATTGATCTCACCTGACTCGGTAAATTTCATGGCATTTCCAAGAAGATTCTGCATTACCTGCCGGATTCGTTTCTCATCTATATTGATGATTACCTCGGGTATCTGACTATAAGAAAATGCAAGACCCTTTTTCTCAATATCCTGTTTCGCCTCTATCATCATATCTTCAAAATATTTTTTCGAATAGCATTCCTGTCTTCTAATCTCAAATTCATGCAACCTAGCTTTGGAATGCTCTAAAATATCATCAATGAGAGAATTCAGCATATGAATCTTCTTAAGAATAATTCCAGTGTACTCTTGTACTCTATCTCCCGTCACTATATTAGCATGGATACCTTCTACATATCCGGATATCGAAGCTATTGGTGTTCGAAGATCATGAGAAATATAAGCCAAAAGAAGCTTTTCTTTTTCTCTTAATATCTTTTCCTTCTCAGTTGTAAATTTAAGTTCCGAACGAAG
>DATESP010000145.1:0-3251 GCA_035270645.1 Mobilitalea sp.
CAGACCGGCCGACGACGGCTGTCCATGCTCGATTTGAGACTCAGGAGGGAGCGACGCCTACTTAAGCGGCGCTTCCTCTATGGTATGAGGCTCAAAGGAGAGCATGCCTAGGAGGGTAAGGCGGACAAATGAATATGTAGACAGTCACACTCAGTACACAAGGTTTTTGAATTATGATAACCGCTAGAATATTTAAGGTTTAGTTAAGAACTTTTTAAGGACCATTTAAAGACCTGTTAAGGACTTAGGAGTTATAGTAAGGCTGTAAATCAACACAGTCTTATTTTTTAAGCTATAAAGCACATGTAAAGCTTGGGGCTTTAGCAGAAAGGAAATATTATGAGTAATGTTATCTTATCAACAAATAAGCTTTGCAAAACCTTCTCCAATGGAGGTATGCAGCAGCATGTTCTTAAGAACTTGGATATTGAGATATACGATGGCGACTATACCGTCATAATGGGATCCTCAGGAGCCGGTAAATCAACACTTCTCTATGCCATGTCCGGTATGGACAAGCCTACACTAGGATCGATTTCATTCTTTGGAACGGAGATCTCAAAGATGTCCAACGACAAACTGGCAGTATTTCGGAGACTAAACTGTGGTTTTATATTCCAGCAGATGTTCCTCCTAGATAACATGAGTATACTTGACAACATTCTTGCCAGCGGTTTGCTTGTCAGCAATGACAGAAAAGCAATTGTAGCTAAGGCAAAGGAACTACTTACCCAGGTCGGCTTAACTGAAGGCATATGGAGAAAGTTCCCGACCCAGTTATCTGGTGGTGAAGCACAGCGTGCAGCTATCGTGCGTGCCTTAATCAATCAACCTAAGGTAATATTTGCTGATGAACCGACCGGCTCATTAAATTCAGCGGCAGGTAAAGCAGCATTGGATGTACTGACTGAGGTAAATGATAAAGGACAGAATGTCATTATGGTTACTCATGATTTGAAATCTGCAAGACGCGGGAACCGCATTCTCTATATGCGAGATGGTGTAATTAACGGGATTTGTAATCTTGGCAAATACATCAGCGGCGATAGGGAGCGGCACGATAAATTGCAAGCCTTTCTTAATGAAATGGGGTGGTAGGGTGAGAAAGATTATTATGCTTGCCCTAGCAAATATCCGAAAAACCAAAGGGCACACGGTTTCTCTCCTTATCATGTTCTTAATTGCATCACTGCTAATGAATGCAGGACTGCTTGTATTCGTTAACTTCGGAAGCTTCTTTGAAGATATAAGTAAGAAGCTTAACACCTCAGATACTATATATGTCTTGCCAAGTAGTGCCTACAATCAGGAGCTTAAGGAGTATCTCGTCGGTAACAATAACATCGAAGAAATGCATAAGGAAGAGCTTATGTGGTCTCTGGCTACTACAAACTATAATGCTGAGAGCGATGAGAGCGATGAGAGCTATTTTAACTTGTATGATGCCGATATCGACCGCAATATCACTAAATGGAAGTTTGTAGGTAATCACCTTCCTGCAGAGAAGATGTCGATCTTCTTACCAGAGGTGTTCCGGATTAGCCATGGCTATGAGTTGAACGACGTATATAATATGACAATTGAGGATATTAAGTTTAGCTTTACAATTAAGGGCTTTTTTGAAGATATTTACTGTAGCTCGACAGAAACAGGCTTCATAGGGTTATATTTGCCTCATGATACATATGAATTCGTTGCTGGTAAGTTATCTGATGAAACTCATGCAACAGTTATTTTTACCAATCTAAAAGAGGTAAATCAAGATATTGAAACAAAAATTAAGGAAATTACTCAATTAAAAAGTATGAATTACTCAGGTAAGCCCTCAGAGGCAATATTTACTACAGATTTAGCCACGATAAAGCTTTCCCGTACTATGATGGCCAGCATGGTATCAATGATGATAGTAATCTTTGCTATAATTATCGTAGTAGTTTGCCTGATTGTAGTTAGATTTAGAATTGGTAATAGTATTGAAGATGATATGACAAAGATTGGGTCATTAAAAGCAATCGGCTACACCAGCAGACAGATTATTCAATCAGTTGCTACTCAGTTTGCTCTGATTGCTATCACAGGCAGCATAACCGGTATCGCGCTGTCCTACTTTGCAACTCCGGTATTATCCGATGTATTTGCACAGCAGTCAGGACTTCTATGGGTACAGGAATTTGATGGTGTTATAAGCAGTACAGCTCTAAGCCTGATATTGCTGATTGTGATCCTGGTTGGTTTTACCTCTGCCAGACGAATTAATAAATTGAACCCGATAGTCGCACTCAGAGGAGGAATCATAACTCATAGTTTCCAAAAGAACTATATGCCCCTTGACAAATCAAAGGGAAGGCTACCAATAATATTTGCGCTTAAGTCATTATTACAGAATAAGAAGCAGAGCATTATGATTGCATTTATTCTGATTACAGTATCCTTTGCGGGGACCTTTGCAGTGGTCATGTTCTATAATACTGCGATTGATGCTACTACCTTTTATGAAACCCCGGGAGTTGAGTTATCTAGTGTGGTTGCTGTTTTTAAGCCGGAGGCTGAGGGGGATTATATTGAAGATATTCGACATATGGAGGGTGTTAGAAAAGCCCAATTTATAGATGAGTCAGTCGTTCATATAGAGGGTGATGAAATAGGAGTCTATGTTATGGAGGACTATTCACAGAAAGAGACTGACAAGGTATATAGAGGAAGATATCCAATTCATAGCAATGAAATCGTGCTTTCAGGTAATAAAGCAGGTATGCTTGGGAAAACCATAGGAGATAGCGTCCTGCTGAGGGTTGGAGAGAGGGAGAATAAGTTTATCATCACTGGTTTGTCCCAAGGAGCATTCATTGGTGTGATCGATGCATCCATCACGTATGATGGTATGATGAAGCTGAATACGGACTTTCAACATAATAATCTACAGATTTATTTGGAGAAGGGTACTGATGCAGGTATATTTGCTACAAAAATAGAGGAAATTTATGGCGATACACTTATGGTTGCTGTTGATATGGATAAGTCGATGAAGGAAGGAGCCGGCGTTTACATCGCCATAGTTGAGAAAGTAGGAATTGCTGTTCTATTAGTAACGATTGCAGTAGTAATTCTGGTACTGTATTTTGTAATCAATTCCTCTGTAACGCGTAAGAAACGTGATCTTGGAATCCAGAAAGCCATCGGTTTTACTACCTTCCAGCTTATGAATCAGCTTTCACTTGGTTTACTGCCTCCTGTTATTGCAGGTGTATGCG
>DATESP010000146.1:0-2206 GCA_035270645.1 Mobilitalea sp.
TTTAGTAATGATGCCTTTGGTCAGCATTATGCGACAGAATCCTTATATAATGATGTTGTTGACACCTCAGAGCTATATGCTGAAGCTACAAAATATTACGCAAACATCCTAACTCCGTTTAGTCCCCTTGTTACAAAAAAGATAGATGAGCTATTAAAACTAAACCTTGCTGTAGATATGATATGTCCCAGTCATGGAATTATATGGAAGGATAACCCGCTACAGATTGTTGAACAGTATCTAAAATGGGCGGATAATTATCAGGAAAATCAAATTACGCTTGTGTATGATTCAATGTGGAATTCAACCAGAAAGATGGCTGAAGCGATCGCCCACGGAATAGAACAGGCAGATTCTGCAGTACGTGTTAAGTTAATGAACGCTTCTAAGGAAGATAAGAATGATGTAATTACCGAAGTGTTTAAATCCAAGGGTATTCTACTGGGCTCCCCAGTTATTAATAATGGCTATCTATATTCCATAGGTGGATTACTTGAGATGATGAAGGGTTTAAAATTCAAGAATAAGAAGGCTGCGGCCTTTGGTAGCTATGGATGGAGTGGTGAAGCTGTTAAGCAAATGACTGAGGAATTAAATAAGTCAGGTTTCCAGATTGTAAATGATGGACATCGTTCCCTTTGGGTGCCTGATGAAGAGGAAAATAATATCTTAATTGAATATGGGAGAAATTTTGCCCTTGAATTATTAAAATAGCTGATTTTAACACGAAGGAGCTACTAAATAGTACTAATTGCTAATATATAAAAATATTTCTATTATATTTCTATTATTTCTATAAAAAGTGCAACCTTTTCATAATTTGAATCGTTTAATAGTTGATAGTTAAACATTTATCAATTAAAGGATGGAGTAAATATGAAGGAGATTGTAAACCGATACCGAATTAGTAAATTTAAACGTTTCATGAGTGGCATATTATTTGCAACTATAGCGACGATTGCATTATTATGCATCGGTGATGTTTCTAATAGTACGACCTCCAGGGGTGAGATCATTCTTCCCTTCACGATAGCTTTTATCAGCATACTCATGGGTTTTGTTACAATGTTTCATCAAAGTAGTATCCCAAAGAGAAAGATAACCATGGAAAAATAATGTATTTTATCACCCTTGACGAATAATATCACGAGTCCTATACTATGTAATGAAAGTAAAATCTATGATATGATAAATAAGGAGATTTTAGAATGGCTAAAGTAATTACTCTGGGAGAAATCATGCTGCGTCTTTCCACTCCTGGGTACCAGAAGATTGTTCAATCGGACAGTTTTGATGTATGCTATGGAGGCGGAGAAGCTAATGTTGCTGTTTCACTAGCAAACTACGGGCATGAGACGTACTTTGTATCCAAAGTTCCTAATAATCCAATTGGTGACAGTGCTGTACAGGCTTTGAGAAGATATAATGTAAATTGCGATTTTGTTGCAAAAGGTGGAGATCGGTTAGGTATTTATTTTCTAGAGACCGGAGCTTCTATGAGAGCCTCCAATGTTGTGTATGATAGAGCTCATGCAGCAATTGCAGAAGCTGATCCTACAGATTTTGATTTTGATGCGATTTTTGAAGGCGCAGACTGGTTCCATTTTACCGGTATCACTCCAGCAATCAGCGATAAGGCCTCTCTTTTGACCGAAGAAGCCTTAAAAGCAGCAAAACGTAAGAATATCACGGTATCTGTAGATTTGAACTTTAGAAAGAAGCTTTGGTCTTCAGAAAAAGCACAGAGAGTCATGACTAATCTGATGCAATATGTAGATGTCTGTATCGGTAATGAAGAAGATGCTGAGAAGGTTCTTGGCTTTAGACCTGGCAAGACCGATGTAAATAGTGGTGAACTAGAACTATCCGGTTATAGGGATATCTTCGAACAGATGATCAAAAAATTTAACTTTAAGTATGTTGTAAGCTCCTTAAGAGAAAGCTATTCTGCATCGGATAACGGCTGGTCTGCATGTATCTATGATGGCAAGGAATTTTATCACTCTAGTAAATATGATATTCGCATTGTGGACCGTGTTGGTGGAGGAGATGCTTTTGCTGGCGGACTAATCTGTGGGTTGCTGGATAGTAAATCTATGAAGGACGCTTTGGAATTCGGTGTAGCGGCTTCCGCCCTAAAACATACAATTCCAGGTGATTTTAATCAGGTAACCAGAGCAGAGGTTGACACGCTAGTGGGTGGAGA
>DATESP010000147.1:0-2202 GCA_035270645.1 Mobilitalea sp.
AAAGATTTTTCCTTTGAAATGCTTATCGTTTTTATAGTCGGAGATTTTATACTTCTCGCAATTCTTGCACTATTTAAGTATTTAAAGGAGAAAAAGAAGCAAGCAAAGCATACAAAGCCTATACAGCCTAAACAATCAAAAATAAATCGAACGTAACTATTCAGAACCCCGAGAATCACGCAGTGGATTCGAGTGAGTCAGCGCCAAAATGGATGTATTTTATCCATTTTGTGTGCATAGGCATCGTAAGATGCCATGTAACTGCGAAGGCACTGAACAGTTACAATCGAACAAAGTAAAGGATGATAACAAGTAAAATACATAGTCAAATGAAGATAGCAGGCGCTTAACACCGCCTGCTTTTTGTGGTTTACTCAGTGAGAGCAGGCTGGCGATATTAGTAGGTCCAGGCTATTCGAATATTAGGTATTCACATGGTCAAATATGAATATACTATAATGATAGTTAGAGTAGAAGGTATAAATAAATGATGACTCCAGAAATCAGAGAACAGATGATAAGTGAAGAATATGCAGATTTATTAATTCAGTATAGCGGAGACATGACAATATTTGATGCTTTTCCCGGTTCTGGCGTTCATATCATTAACTTCCTTTATGCTATAGTTCATGTGCCTGTAGCAACGATTACTACGAGAACAATTGTAGAAATGGGTTATATAGTCATGCCAAAATGCTATGGAATTGTCAGTAATGCAAGTCTGGAAGCATCAGGTGTTTTACGAATTCGGAATATACCTGATTTTGATCTCAGAGGACAGGGAGTATTAATCGGTATAATAGATACCGGTGTGGATTATACCAACCCTATCTTTCAGTATGCGGATGGTACAACAAGGATTGCTGCAATCTGGGATCAGACGATACAGAGTGAATCCGTTCCGATATCACAGGGTTATGGCACAGTATATTCCAGAGAGCAAATTAATGAAGCACTTCAGAGTGAAAATCCACTGGATATTGTACCAAGCACAGATACAAACGGTCATGGGACTATGGTGGCAGGAATTGCTGGCGGTAATAGAGTGGCGGACATGGATTTCTCCGGAGTTGCAACTGATGCAGAGTTCGCAGTAGTTAAGCTAAAACAGGCGAAGCAATATCTGAGAGACTTCTTTTTTATTCCTGATGGAGTGGAATGCTTTCAGGAAACTGATATTCTGTTTGCTTTAGGGTATTTACTAGAGCTTATTGTTACTTTACAAAAACCGATGGTTATCTGTATTTGCCTGGGATCCTCCCAAGGAAGTCACGATAGCAGAGAGCTATTATCTAGTTTTCTATCGATGATAGGAAACAGACCGGGTCTTGCTATAGTGGTAGCAGCTGGGAACGAGGGAAACAGTCGCAGGCATTACTTTGGTACAGTTAACCCTGTAACAGGATATGATACAGTGGAGTTGAATATAGGAGCAAATGTGGCGGGTTTTTCAATGGAGCTTTGGGGAAGATCTCCAAGCTTATTTTCTCTAGATATTTTATCTCCATCGGGAGAATATGTGCCGAGAATAGTGGCAGGTATGGATGAAAACAGGGTTATTTCATTCATATTTGAAGGGACGACACTTTTTATTGATTACCAAATCATAGAATCTCAGATTGGGGATCAATTAATTCTAATACGATTCGCGAATCCAAGTGAAGGTATTTGGAGATTTAATGTATATGAAAGAGGAGATTTAAAGATTGGTTTTCATATCTGGCTTCCCATGGGTGATTTTATCCCTGAGGATGTATTTTTTATACGGTCGGATCCGTATACTACGATATTAAATCCGGGAAATGCATATATTCCTATTACAACGACGGCATATAATATTGCTGATGATAGTCTATATATTAATGCAAGCAGGGGTTATACCAGAACTGAGGCTATTAAGCCAGAGTTGGCTGCGCCCGGGGTTAACATAACAGGTCCAGATATCGGCCATGGTTTTACGACATATACCGGAACCAGTGTAGCAGCAGCACATACAGCGGGAGTAGCTGCTATGATAATGGAATGGGGTATTATAAAAGGCAACCTTCCCGGTATGAGTACGGTAGGGTTGAAAAATCTTCTGATAAGAGGAGCAAGAAGAGATATAGATATTGTATACCCTAACAGAGATTGGGGATACGGAATTTTAGATGTATTCAGTGTGTTTGATAGTCTAAGGACAGGAATCGTGTTGTGAACAAT
>DATESP010000148.1:0-11136 GCA_035270645.1 Mobilitalea sp.
TGTTATATATTAATGATTCCAAACAACTTAGTGAGAAGAAGAGGGAAGAACTGTATGATGAAATTATTTCTTCTGCTATAGCTTACGGTGTTGGAAGTATTCCGCCGGCAAGGATCGATGAAATCAACATACTTCAGGCTACCTATGAAGCTATGCGCCAGGCTATTCATAACTTACCCGTACAACCCGATATATTATTAAATGATGCAGTTATCATACCTGACGTTAATATCAAACAAATTCCTATTATACATGGAGATGCAAAGAGTATCTCTATAGCCGCAGCCAGTATCGTTGCTAAAGTTACCAGGGACCGTTTTATGGTGGCTTACGACAAGGTATTCCCCGGTTATGACTTAGCTAGCAATAAAGGCTATGGATCACCAAAGCATATTGCGGCTATCAAGAAATTGGGACTTACCCCTATTCATCGTAGAAGCTTTGTTAAGAACATTATATAGAGTTTCTTATGGAGGTGCCTTAAATGAAGGATGATATTGATAATAAAAAGCCCCGTACAGCAGTGGCACTGTCCTATGAAGCGGATGAGAATGCTCCTAAAGTAATCGCGGCTGGTAAAGGTTATATCGCTGAACGAATTATTGAGAAAGCAAAAGAAGCAGACATCCCCCTGCACCGCGATGAAAAGCTGGCTGAGAGTTTATCTAAGTTGGAGCTTGGAGAAAACATCCCTCCTGAGCTTTATGAAATTGTTGCCGAAATACTTGTATTTGTCGACCGGATGGATCGCATTAAGGGAAAACTTAATAAAGATCATAATAACAATAAGAACAATAACTAGTTAACAATAAGAACAATAGCTAATTCAGCTTACATAGTAGTCAATTTCATCTATAGAAGGGGAACCCTATGAATACGAGGGAAGTTGGAACAAGGTATGAACGAAAAGCTGCAGATTACCTCATTAATAATGGTTATGAAATTATTGATCGGAATTTCCGCTGCAGAACCGGTGAGATAGATATTATTGCAAAGACTGAGGGTTATCTATGCTTCATAGAAGTGAAATACCGTTCCAGTACCTATAACGGCTTCCCTTCAGAAGCAATAAATGCTAGAAAAATGCTAAAGATAATTCGTACCGCTGAATTCTATATGTTGTTTCACAAGCTGCCACAGACAACCCCCTGCCGTTTTGATGTTGTATTAATTTTAGACCATGAGATATCCTTAATTAAAAATGCCTTTGAGGGTCTATAATTAATCCATATACTATGGAACAGCGATTAAATCTATACAATACCCGTTTTTAATAATAAGGTAAGTGTGTATTAATTGAAAGGTAAGGACAATATGAATTTTACTAGCAATAATTCGGCACAAATTGATTACAATGCCCAGGTACCCTACCTGACTTTTCCCGTATTATCAGATATATCATTTCTGAAGCATGGATTTTCAACCAGACTTGGAGGTGTCAGTAAAGGCATTTATTCCACCATGAACCTTGGCTCAGATTCAACTTTAGAAGCAGATGATGCAGAGAATATAAAGGAAAATTTTGAACGAATATCTGAAAGCATAGGGATTGATCCTCACTCTATCGTAATTTCAAAACAAGTACATAAAACTAATATCCGCTTAGTTGATGAGAAGGATTGTGGAAAAGGGTTGTACACTCCAAGAGATTATGACGAGGTGGATGGTCTTATTACAGATAGACCGGGGATAACCTTGGTAACAAAATATGCAGATTGTGTTCCTTTATTTTTTGTGGATCCAATAAATAGAGCAATTGGCTTGACTCATTCAGGGTGGCGTGGTACGGTCGCAAAGATAGGTCTACTAACTGTAAACGAGATGAAAAAGTGTTTTGGTACTGACCCAAAGGATGTGATTTCAGTGATAGGACCCTCAATCTGTGGGAGTTGCTATGAGGTTGGAGAAGAAGTTGCAAACAAATTTCAGGATACATTTATGTTAAAGCATAGTAAAATAGAGAATAATATATTAACATATAAGGATAATGGCAAATATGAGTTAAATCTGTGGCAAGCAAACCGTTCTGTTCTAATGGAAGCAGGTTTACGTCCCGAGCACATCCATGTGTCAGGAGTTTGTACAGCCTGTAACTCCGATCTTTTATTCTCACATCGGAGAACCGGAGGGAAGCGCGGTAGTCTGGCTGCATTTTTAGCGATAAGTGAAAGTGGTGTATGATATGAAGAAAAAAGCACACATTATTAAAGAGATTGAAGCAGGAAGCATCGCTGAGGAACTGGAGCTTACTCCGGGTGATGAGCTGATATCAATTAATGGGAATAAGATTACGGATGTTCTTGATTACCACTATCTGATAAAGGATGAGATGCTGACTGTATTGATTAAAAAGGCAGATGGTGAAGAGTGGGAGCTTGAAATAGAGAAGGACTATGATGATGATCTTGGCATTGTATTTGAAGAGGGGTTAATGGATGAATACCGTTCCTGTAGGAACAAATGTATCTTTTGCTTTATCGATCAGATGCCACCGGGTATGAGGGAAACCTTATACTTTAAGGATGATGATGCAAGGTTATCCTTTCTACAGGGTAATTATATCACCCTAACGAACATGAGTGATGAGGAGATTGACAGAATCCTTTTTTATAAACTTTCTCCAATTAATATTTCAGTTCACACTACCAACGAAGAGCTTCGATGTAAGATGCTGCATAACCGGCATGCTGGAAGTGCACTTGAAAAGATGAAGAAATTAAAGGATGGCGGCATCTTAATGAACGGCCAGATTGTCCTTTGTAAGGGTTTAAATGACGGAGAAGAGCTGGAACGCACTATTCATGATTTGTCTGCATTTCTTCCCGAAATGCAGAGTGTATCCATAGTACCGGTTGGACTCACAAAATATCGTAAAGGCTTAACCCAACTTGAAAAATTTACTAAGGAGGATTCCCTTAAGGTGATTGAGACCATCCATAAGTGGCAGAATATCTTCCTGACACATTACCATACTCGTTTTATATATGCAGGAGATGAGTGGTACATCAATGCAGGACTACCGATTCCTGAGGCTGAGGCCTATGATGGCTATCCTCAGATTGAAAATGGTGTCGGAATGCTCCGCTCCTTCCAGGACGAATTTGAGGAATACCTAGATACTTTAGCTGGTGATCCTCGTGAAAAGGAGCTTTCCATGGTAACCGGAGTTCTGGCTTCGCCATATATGAGCCAGCTGCTGGAGAAGCTGAATAAGAAATTTCCAAGTATAAAGATTAACTTTTATACCATCAATAACAACTTCTTTGGAAATGATATAACTGTAGCCGGACTACTTACCGGAGGTGATATAACTACTCAACTTATGGGACAAAAGCTTGGTGAATATCTTATCCTTCCAGATGTCCTGTTGCGAAATGGAGAAACGGTACTGTTAGATGATGTAACTGTGGATGATATTGAAATGTCTTTACAAACAATTATTCGTATTGTACAATCAGATGGAACATCATTTATTAAGGCTATAATCGACTAAATTAGATGGATTCAAGTACAACTTCGTATTTGAAACATATTTTGTTCGTATATTCTGTAATAAATTTTTACAAGCTGAGAGTAAATTTTCAGTATATTTTAAGATGCCACAGAGCGGCATCATGGAGGTAATGTGAAGGAAAAGGCACCTTCACACCTGAAGAACCTCGTAATGAGCTCAATATGAGCTCATTCCAAGCTTCTTCTATTATTTTAAGATGCCGCAAAGCGGCATCATGGAGGTTAGAGTGAAAGATAAGATCTTTCACTCAGCAAGTTTGTGTATGCGCTGCACACACAAACTAGAAATGCGCAAAAACAGCGCAGAAATGAGGGTAAATATGAGTAGACCAATTGTAGCTATAGTAGGCAGGCCTAATGTTGGTAAATCAACCCTGTTTAACGCCCTAGCTGGAGAACGTATCTCCATAGTCAAGGATTTCCCAGGTGTAACAAGAGACCGAATTTATGCTGATGTCACATGGTTAAATACACAATTTACCATGATAGATACCGGTGGTATAGAACCGGACAGTAAGGATGAGATGCTGACCTATATGAGGAGTCAAGCAGAAATCGCGATAGAGACTGCACATGTCATCGTCTTTCTAGTGGATGTACGACAAGGACTGGTGGATTCTGATGCTAAGGTAGCAGATATGCTGAGAAGAAGCGGTAAACCGATTGTACTGGTAGTTAATAAGGTAGATAGTTTTGAGAAGCTGATGCCTGATGTGTATGAATTTTATAACCTTGGCATCGGAGAACCTTTCCCGATTTCTGCTTCGTCAAAGCTAGGTTTTGGGGAAATGCTGGATGAAGTGGTTAAGCATTTTACCACTGGCAATACTGAGGAAGCTGTAGATGAGCGTCCACGTATCGCCATCGTAGGAAAACCCAATGTTGGTAAATCCTCGATAATCAACAAATTACTCGGCGAAAACCGTGTTATCGTATCTAATATAGCTGGTACTACCCGTGATGCAATTGATAGCCCGATTAAGCGTAATGGCAAGGAATATATCTTAATTGATACTGCTGGCTTACGCAGAAGGAGCAAAATCAAGGAAGAGCTAGAACATTTTAGTATAATCCGTACCGTAACCGCAGTGGAACGCGCTGATGTCGTCATATTAATTATTGATGCAGAGGAAGGAATTACGGAGCAGGATGCTAAGATAGCAGGAATTGCCCATGATCGTGGCAAAGGATTCATAATAGCCGTTAATAAATGGGATTTGATAGAGAAAGACAATAAGACTGTCAAAGAATTTACCTCAAATATCAGGGAAACCTTAGCCTTTATGCCCTATGCCGAGATACTCTTTATCTCAGCTGAGACTGGACAAAGGCTGCATAAATTATTTGATACAGTCGAGGTAGTAATTCAGAACCAAAACCTTCGCGTATCCACAGGTGTATTAAATGAGATCATGACAGAAGCGACCGCTCTGCAACAACCACCCTCGGATAAAGGAAAGAGATTGAGGCTTTATTATATAACTCAGGTCTCAGTTAAACCTCCTACCTTTGTTATCTTCGTTAATGATAAAGAATTAATGCATTTTTCATATACTAGATATATTGAAAATAAAATTCGTGAAGCCTTTGGCTTCGGTGGAACATCATTAAAGTTTTTCATAAGGGAGCGAAAGGAGAACGCTTAAATGGTCGCAAACATTATTATCTGTTTATGCATGGGTTATCTGTTCGGTTGTTTTTCTACAGGTTTTTTAATTGGCAAGATAAATAAAGTGGATATCAGAAAATACGGAAGTGGAAATTCAGGAACAACTAATGCACTTAGAACCTTAGGTGCTAAGGCCGGAATCTTTACATTACTGGGAGATATGTTTAAGGCTATAATACCTATTTTACTGGTGCGATTAGTATTCTTTAAAAACGACAATTTTACTTTATTGCTAAGCCTATATGCCGGTCTAGGAGTAGTTATAGGACATAATTATCCTTTCTGGCTGGGTTTTAAAGGAGGTAAAGGAATCGCAGCTACCTCTGGTGTCATGGTTGCCTTTGATCCATGGATTGTACCCTTTGCCTTACCTATCTTTCTTCTTAGTGTAGCGATTACCAGATTTGTATCTCTTGGTTCTTTATTGATTGCTGTGTTTTTTCCAATATGGATTCTGATACGATACCCTGGTGAGATACATATGCTATTCGTATCCATTATCTTTATGGCATTGGCATTTGTAAAACATAGAGCTAATATCAAACGCTTATTAAATGGAACTGAGAATAAAATCGGTCAAAAAGTAAAAATCGAGAATAAACCAAGCAAATAACAAGGAGGTACCTTATGAGTAAAATTTCTATATTAGGTGCAGGAACCTGGGGTTGTGCATTGGCCATATTACTAGCTGATAATGGACATGACATAACCATATGGACAAAGATAGAGAAAGAAGCAGCTATGTTGGAGGGCTCCAGGGATAATTTAACTAACCTTCCCGGTGCAAAGCTTTCTAAAAACATTAATATTATTTTAAATTTGGAAGAAGCCTGTAAAGACAGAGATCTGCTAGTAATGGCAGTTGCTTCCCCTTATGTCCGTGTAACTGCTAATGCAGCTAGTCCCTTTATCAAAGAAGGACAAATCCTCGTTAATGTATCCAAGGGACTTGAGGAAGCTACTCTTATGACCCTATCCGATGTTTTAAAAGATGAGATACCCCAGGCTGATATAGCCGTTTTATCTGGACCAAGCCATGCAGAAGAGGTTAGCAGGCAGATTCCTACTACAATTGTTGTAGGCGCAGCCTCTAAGAAAACAGCTCATTATATCCAAGATATCTTTATGAATGAAGTTTTCCGTGTATATACAAGTCCTGACATTATCGGAATTGAGCTGGGAGCCTCACTTAAGAATGTAATCGCTCTAGCTGCCGGTGTTATTGATGGTCTGGGCTTAGGTGATAATACCAAGGCTGCACTAATGACCAGGGGAATGGCAGAAATCAGCAGATTAGGTGTTAAGATGGGTGGAAGACTTGAAACCTTCTCCGGACTCTCGGGAATGGGAGATTTATTTGTAACCTGCACAAGTAGGCATAGCCGTAACCGTAATGCAGGCGTACTCATGGGACAAGGCTCCTCCGCAGTAGATGCTCTGAAGGAAATCAATCAAGTAGTCGAAGGTGTAAATACTGCGAGAGCAGCACTTTCCCTTGCCAATAAATATGATGTTGAAATGCCTATAGTAGAACAAATCAATCAGGTATTATTTGAGGGTAAATCTACAAAAGATGCACTTTCCGGACTCTTAATGAGAGATAAACGTACTGAATACAAATCCTTGGAATGGGATTAATAACCTTCCCTAATTTAGAATCTGGGCTTCACGCCTTACACATATGGATATGTTTATAGGATAATTGAGATACTCCTTAGATAGATAGTTTACCAACTGTCTATTTAAGGAGTTTTTTGGGGGGGACTCAGAGTATTGAATAAATTTATAGACTCTGTGTGATTAACTTTCTTAGACTCAGAGAAATAATTATTTTTTATAGACTCTGAGTAATGATAAATTTCATACTTTACATCAATTTTTATTATTGGTATAATGTGTTAATTATTATAAAGGGAGTGGAATTATGGGGGATAATAACGAAATAAAGAAAACTCGTGCATTAAAGAATAATTTATACTCTATCCGGCTTATGTGGGGCATCAGTAAAAGCACCATATACAATTCATTCATTAGAACTGGGTTGGGATACTTTACTTGGGTCTTTTATAGTGCCTTCTTTATACGATATCTAGTTGGTGCTATCGAACGCTCAGAGGATTTCAATCACATATTGGTATTTATACTAGTAGCCGGAGCCTTTTTTATGATTACGGCAATTTATGATGCTTATATGGAAGGCAGTTTTTATCCGAAAGCCAGTATTACAATCTACAAAAAGCTATATCGTATGCTATATCAGAAGGCAAGGAATGTTGAGCTTAGATGCTTTGAAGACAGTAGCTTCTATAATAAATACACTCTTGCAGTGGATGGTGCAAATGACAGAATAATCTCAGTCATAGGTAATTTATTTGGAATTGTTTTTGGAGCAATTGCAGCTGTGGTTGTATTCTCCACTATGTATCGGATAGATAAAGTCGCTGTACTTTTTGTTTTCTTCCCGATTGTCGGTAATTTTGTATTTGGTTACTTTGTGAATAAGTATACCTTCAAGCGGGATCAGGAACTAGCTCCATATAAAAGAAAGCTTGAATATATTAACCGCGTTATGTATCTATCTGATTACTCTAAAGAAATGCGTCTATCTAATGTTTATAATCTAATGAAGCAGAAATACTTGGAAGCAGTCAACTCTATCTTTGATGTAGTTGACCAATATTCGCCTAAAATCAACCTGCCACTATGGTTTCGCAACTATTTCACCTTTACAATTATTTTTGAAGGTGTATTAATGTATGGTGCATATCGTACCATAGTTACTGAGACCGTTAGTCTAGCTGATCTTGCGGTATTATCCAGCGCCATGGTATCTGCCACCTGGATTCTGATTCGATTTGCCGAGAATATCATGGAGAGTATGAAGCAGGGTTTATTTGTTGAAAATTTAAGAACCTTTCTAGAATATAAGGAAAAGCTTCCAGAGGATTATGACGGTCTTATTCCTGATGATGAGATTAGCTCGATTGAATTTCGTAATGTTAGCTTTTCCTATAAGGGCGACGGTAATATGACTATTAAGAATATGTCCTTTAAAATCAACGGTAAATCCAGTGTTGCACTCGTTGGTCATAACGGTGCAGGAAAGACAACCATTATTAAGCTGTTATTTCGTCTATATGATCCTACAGAAGGAGAGATTCTGCTTAACGGTCGAAATATCAAGGAATACAATCTAAAGGCTTATCGCAAGCTATTTGCGGCTGCCTTTCAGGATTACAAGATATTTGCCTTCACAATTAAGGAGAATGTCCTTATGCGCAGAGTAACCCCTGCGGATGATGAAACAGTAATTAATGCCCTAAAGAAAGCAGGGGTTTATGATAAGGTAATGACTCTGCCTAAGGGAATAGATACAATTCTTACGAAAGAATTTGAAGAGGACGGCGCACTGCTTTCTGGAGGAGAATATCAGAAGATAGTTGTTGCCAGAGCCTTTGTTAAGGAGGTTCCGATTAAAGTTTTTGATGAGCCCTCCAGTGCCTTGGACCCTATTGCAGAATATGAGTTGTATGACAGCATAATAAAGGACAGCTTAGGGAAAACAATGATATTCATTTCCCACCGACTTTCCTCTGCCCGAAGTGCTGATATGGTTTATATGTTGGAAAACGGTGGAATTATTGAACGAGGAACCCATAAGGAATTGATGCAGGATAATGGCTCCTATGCTGATATGTATAACAAGCAGGCGAAAAATTACCTAGCTGTAGAAGACTTACAGGAGGTGATTGTATAATGAATAATAATGATAAAAAACAGAAGCAGAGTACTAGGCAGATATATTCAAACAACTGGTTTATCTTGAAGTTATCCTTTCAGTCAGCTCCGCTTTTCATGTGTTACATGATGTTTGAGGCTATAAAACAACAAGCCTTGGTATTCCTGGAGCATACCTATGGCATTAATTATGTTTTAGAGGCAGCGGAATATCATAAGCCCTTCATCGTGGTAGTACGATTCCTTGCAATTGTACTAGCTTCCTGGGCTACCTCCTTTTTTCTCAGCGGCATCTATCAAAACATCGTAGCCCAAAAGGGATTGCCAAAGATTACAAAGAAGCTTAAGGATATGATGTATGAAAAAGCAAGAGAACTGGATTTGGAATGTTATGATAATCCTGAGTACTATAATGAATTTGTATTATCCTTATCAGAGGCAGAGAAATCCATTACAAGAACCCATGAGATTATTCAAGCTATCTGCACAGGTATTACGATACTTATTACTAGCGGTATATTCTTCCTTACAGTAGATTCACCTTCCGTAATATTTGTATTCATATCCTTCCTATTAACCTTCTTATTCACACAATATATGAATAAGATTAACTTCAAAAATCGGTTGGAGAAGAATCCCCCGGAGCGCAAACGTTCCTATGTTCACAGGGTGTTCTACCTGAATGAATATGCCAAAGAGGTTAGGTTAAATCCCGAAATATCAGATCGGCTCTATGATGAGTTTGAGAATACCAATGAGGAGATCTGGAATGTAGAAAATAAGTATGCCAAGAAGCGTAGCATACTACATTTTGTCGTAAACTATGTTACCAATGATTTTATCAGTGATGTAGTCTATATTACATACTTAGTATATCGTGCTGCAGTTGCACATGTCATTTCTTATAGTAATGTAGTAGTATTATGGAACTCATCAGGAAGCTTAAAAAGTTCACTTCGAATTATAGCAAGGATATTCCCTCAGATATCAGAAAACAGTCTTTATATTGATAAAATTCGTAATTTTCTGAACTATGAGAAGAAGATTAACAGCGTTAAGAACCTACCTATATCTGAGAGTTTAAATACCCTGGAGCTTAAAAATGTATCCTTTGGATATACCGAGAAGGATGGTTATATCTTAAAGAATATCAATTTGACTATTCACCCCTTGGAAAAGATTGCGCTTGTAGGCTATAACGGTGCCGGTAAGACCACCCTGATCAAGCTTATTATGAGGTTATATGATCCAAATGAAGGAGAGATATTATACAACGGGATAAATATTAAGGATTATAATGTGGAGGAATACCGGAATGTAATCGGAACCATCTTCCAGGACTATAAGATTTTTGCTGCTGATATAAGAGAAAATGTTACTCTTGATTATGAGAATTATTCCTTAGCTCTTGAGCACGAACCAGCTATACAACAGGCTCTTAATTACAGTGGTTTTACAGACAGACTAAAAACCCTTCCTCATAAGCTAGAGACGCAATTAACAACAGAGTTTGATAAGGAGGGAATTGATTTATCCGGCGGAGAGAGCCAGAAGATTGCTATTTCTAGAGCCTTTTATAAAGATGCACAGATGATGATCTTAGATGAGCCCTCCAGTGCACTAGACCCGATAGCCGAATTCCAATTGAACAAAACGATGCTTGAGGCTGCTGCACATAAAGCTGTCATCTTCATATCACATCGTCTGTCAACAACCCGTCATGCTGATCATATATTTATGCTAGAAAAGGGTCAAATAATTGAGGAAGGTACTCACGAGGATCTATTAAAACTTAAGGGTAAATATGCTGAGATGTGGAAGGCTCAGGCCGGCAAGTATGTAGATGTATAATTGTGCTAAGACCTAAATAAACTGGATACTTCTGCAGAATAATATACCTGATTATTCTTCTGGTTGTCTTCTGTATTCCAGAGATTAAATAGTTATAATCTATGTAACTGTTCAGTGCCTTCGCAGTTACATGGCATCTTACGATATACTAGTATATTTCCTTGTTCCTTATATATATACATATTCATAGAATGAAACGACCCTGCATATCTTTAACTATAACTATAAGGAGGTTGGCATATGTTAGGGCAGTTTGATGTTTATAATGATATTCAGGCTAGGACAGGCGGTGAAATATACATAGGTGTGGTAGGACCGGTCAGAACAGGAAAATCTACCTTTGTTAAGAGATTCATGGATCTCTT
>DATESP010000149.1:0-2468 GCA_035270645.1 Mobilitalea sp.
TAAACTTGAGCTTTCAAGATTAAGTAATGATATCGCCATACTGAGTCCCACAAATTTCTCTTCGCCAAGTTCCCTTAGATCCGCTGTTGCAAAGACGAGATCAATGACTGACTTATTATTCGTGTCTGTCCCTGCTGCTGCAGGATATAAATATGTCTTTTCTACCAATTCACTAAAGGCTTGCTGCGTGTCTCTGTCTGCATTACTAACCTTCTTAGTATAGTTGGATAAGTATTCCTCGTCTATCATTTTCAAAAATGGTTCATAATCAATATCACCATATAGAACAATAAAGCTATTAGATGGGTGATAGTTTTCCTTATAGGTATCTATCAATTCTTTATATTTTAATCTTGTTATCTGACTTGGATCACCACCAGAAATATTTCCCTGGTCGCTATTAGGGAATATTGCTTTCATAGCATTCGCTAATGCAACGGATTCAATACTACCCATACTTCCCTGCATTTCGTTATATACAATACCGTTGTATATAATTGGTGAAGACTCATCTGCAAGCTCATAACGCCAGCCCTCACGTTCAAATATCTTCTCCTCCGATAATAGCAATGGATTAAATACTGCATTCAGATAAATGTCTGCAGACTTATAGAGCTGTTCCTCGCTTACCGAACAGATTGGATATACCGTCATATTCGGATAGGTCAAGGCATTTGCAAAGGATACATATGTTGTATTTGTTACATCAAAGATAATATTACTACTTGGATATTTTTCACTTCCTCCAAGAACAGAATGTTCAATGATATGATTAATTCCCTTATCATTCTCGGCTGGAGTATTAAATTTAATGGAGAAGCCCCGATTGATATCTCCATTCTTAACAACCAGTAACTTCGCTCCAGTCTTCAGATGTTCAAATAGAATCTTATTGGACTTGGAAGCTTGATCATAGGCGGTCTCTTTAACGGTAAATCCTGAGACCTCCGTTCCGACATGTGGTATTGATGCTACCTCAGTCGCTGATGCTATCTTCGATGTAGAGATAACACCTGTGAATGCCAAACAAATTGTTAACATTAATGATAGAATCTTTCTTTTCAAAATAATCCCTACTTTCATATTTATTATTTTACCCCACATATTAATGCCCCTCTATTTCGTCATTCCAAGATAAACGGAATCTATAAAAAAGGAAGCATTTGCATATATGTTAAAATAATAACATATATGCCATAGTCTTACAATAGGTCTAATTGAAAATATTTATATTAAGCCCTTGACATTGTGTATTGTTTGTATTAATATGTATAATACAAAGGAGGTAATGCTATGTTACTTAAGATCGATATGTCAAGCGATACACCCATCTACCAACAGATTAGAAATCAGATTATATTTGGCGTGGCAAAGGGTGAGCTAAAAAGCGGGGACTCACTTCCTACCGTACGACAATTGGCTATGGATATCGGGGTTAATCCCATGACTGTCAACAAGGCTTATGCTCTTCTAAAAACTGAAGGAACTATTCTAATGGACCGGAGACATGGTGCAAAGATCAGCCCTAGTAGCAATGAGAACCAGGCCTTTGATGTTGATTTCGACAGAAGGGCAATCCTTCTCATTTCGGAGGCTTCTACTCGTGGTACGCCAAAGGACATACTTGTAAAGCACATGAATCAGCTAATCGAGCAGGTCTATCAACAATAACTTTACTATTTGCATAAAGGAACTCGTCCTACAATTAAACAGTAAATATCATCTGAACTAAATAATCAATAAAGGAGGGTTTTTATGATCTATACTCTAATCATCATATACTGGGCTGTTCTCGTGGCGATGATCACTTCAGCACTCTTTTTCAAGAACTATAGTAATCATCAAATTCTTGGTGTTACTCTATCGAAGGATAAATCCGAAACTAAGGAGGTCCAAGAAATCATCAAAAGCTATAGCAAGTCCTGCTATCTCCTGCTTCTTTCCTTCTTTACATTAAGCTTACTCCTGCTTTGGAATCCGATGAAGCCTTATGTCGACTTTTATATGTTGTTTCTGACGTTTGTACTCTTCCTTATTACAGGGATGGTCGGTAATCATTATAAGAACAGGTTGAGAGCACTTAAAGAAGAAAAGCATTGGGTCTATTCCTCCACGCAGACCTTGGTTATAGATACTGATGCCTCTAAGGAGAAAGGTAAATCCGCGGTTCCGATATTATGGTCCTGGATATTCGTTGTACTTAGTTTACTTCCCGGCATTTACTTGCTTGTAAATACACAAGATAGGGAATTATATCCGCTCCCCTTAGCTCTACTTGGACCCTTATGTCAGCTTCTGATGGTCTATATGTATCACCAGTCTCTGAAGCACCACACCCCTGTTCTTAGCGATAATACGGAAATTAATAAGGCCTGTGCAAGAAGGGAAGAACATATCAATAGCTTAGCTGCAACCTTAATTGGACTTGTCATGCTTCTATTCTGGATATCCTTCAATGTGAATATAAT
>DATESP010000150.1:0-5164 GCA_035270645.1 Mobilitalea sp.
TTAGCAGATAGATATAAAATATAGAATAACTTACTTCATCTAAATTGGTTTGAGGCGTTATTTTAATTGCGCATTGTGCTGCAGTTGACATAGATCCACTCCACTATAATGTGATTCATTCTATTGTGAAGTAGGGTTTTCGGAAGTATTCGACGTATTGCAACCAACGAATAATACAATCCAAACAAACATTACGATAGATACAAAATGTACTTTTTTCATATTTTAGTCCACTCCTTAAATGTTATATATACCTGTTTTGGTTAGATACAAAGGATTTTTTTTGCTTTAACATATACCAATTCCGGTTCCGTTAAAAATCAAACAGAACCGGAATTGATATATCATATCAGATTAAATAATAGAAAATTATGCTTTCATGCGATAATTACACCAGTCTTATTCGAAGATATATAGGCATTTAATTAAGGAGGCTGGCACTTGAAATATTGATTTTACTTAAAAAGGATCCCGCCGAAGTATCAACACTGCTAATCTCACCTCCGTTATTCCTATAGATAATGCCAATTGCCAGAAGATATACCAACTTATAGAGTATTTTGATAATAATCCAATATAAATTTAATTCATTTGTATATATTAGGAGATCCTAAATTATTATACAATATTTGTAATCAAAAAACAATAACTTAGATGAGAATATTTTAACTTTATTATGAATATTATGAATAGGTGATGGGTAAATCGCAAACTTTTGCTTATGTTTTCAAACTTTAATGTACTTTTTTCAAACTTTATTGGTATGATACAACATTTAGGAAGTCAATTTCATAAATGTTCCCTCTTTACACCGAACATAAGTTCTGATATAATGGGATCAAGGGGTGAACATATGTATGGATAAAGTGATTTTTCATATCGATGTAAATTCGGCTTTCCTTAGTTGGGAAGCCGTTTACCGACTTCACATCCTTGGAGAGAAGACGGACCTGCGCGAGATACCCTCGGCAGTGGGCGGGGATATTAAGAAGCGGCATGGTATAATCCTTGCCAAATCCACACCTGCTAAGAAATTCGGTGTAAGAACCGGAGATACGATTAGTGAGGCGAAGAATCTTTGTCCGGATCTGGTACTGGTAGCGCCGCATTATGACCTGTATGATACCAGTTCCAAGGCATTTATGGAGATACTGCGGGAGTTTTCACCCTGTGTCGAACAGTATTCGGTAGACGAGGCTTACTGCGACATGACAGGGACCGTAGGACTATACGGATCCGCGGTGGTGGCAGCGAATCTGATGAAGGATAAGATATGCAGTGAGCTGGGCTTTACCGTGAATGTAGGGATTTCCTCGAATAAGCTGCTGGCCAAGATGGCCTCTGATTTTAAGAAACCGAATCTGGTACACACCCTGTTTCCTGAGGAGCTTGAGAGGAAGCTCTGGAAGCTTCCGGTAGAGGAATTGTTCTATGTAGGGCACGCTTCTAAGAAGAAGCTTCATGCACTGGGGATTCACACAATCGGCGAACTGGCCAGGACGGACCTGAATATCCTAAGAGCACATTTTAAGAAGTATGGAGAAGTAATCTATGCTTTTGCGAACGGAATCGACCTATCCGTGGTATCTGATGAGGTACCGGCCAATAAGGGCTATGGGAACTCGACGACGATCGCCTTTGATGTAGAGAAGCCAAATGTGGCGAAGATGATTATGCTTTCTCTGGCAGAGACAGTCTGCACGAGACTTAGGGCGGATTCCGTGATGGCTACCGTGGTCGCGGTCAGCATCGTGGATTGTGAATTTCATCATGTTTCACACCAGATGACGCTATTCTCAGCTACTAACACTACCAATGAAATCCACCGGGCGGCCTGCTGTCTGTTTGACGAGCTATGGGATGGAGCACCAATCCGTAACCTAGGCATCCACACCAGTAAGGTAGTTAGTGGAGATTCCTTAAGACAGATTAATCTGTTCGACATGAACCGTTATGAGCGGCTCTCCAAGCTGGATCGGGCGGTAGATACCGTCAGACAGCGGTATGGGGAGGATTCTATCATGCGGGCGATCTTTCTGAAGAACAGTATCTATCATATGTCCGGAGGTATTCCGCCGGAGAAACGTAAACCTAATTATAGAGAAGGGATTAAGTAATGTATCATATGCCTGTGGATGTGATTGCAACGTTTAACGTGCAAGGTGGGATTAAGCCGAATTTCATCCGTCTAGAGGATGAGACCCATACCCTGCAGACCTATCGGATTGAGAACATAGTGTTCAGCCGGGAGGAGAGGTATGCGGGGATATCGGTACTGTTCTTCTGTTGTAATATACTGCGGGAGGACTCTATGCAAATGATAAATATTAAGTACCATATCAAGACACATCAGTGGGTGCTGGTGAGTGAGAAAGATATCAAAAGAGAAGAGGTATAGTTCTTCCGGATATTGGCGATGCTGCGAAACAGCATCCTGTATGCGATGGTTGGTATATTATCCATAGTGAAGCCTAATTGTATAGACAGACGTTACAAAACCCTCACAATATTGAACTGAACTCCTATATGTTAGATTCTTAGGTCTATCATATAGGTGTCACATCATATTCTGCGAGGGTTTTGTAATATCTATTTAAAGGTGGGGGGAGTAAAAGTCCCTCTTGCGAGACTTTTCAATATATACGTTGACTATTAAGCGTATAAATAAATAATTATAACCGTGAAGATACTGAAAAGTTACAAATTATCTTACTCAAGGAACATTTTGATATCATCTTCTACAGTGCCGATTCCTGCGATACCGAAGTTCTCGATGAGCACCTTGGCTACATTTGGGGAAAGGAATGCTGGAAGTGTAGGTCCTAAGTGAATTTTCTTAACGCCTAAGTATAAGAGGGCAAGGAGTACGATGACTGCCTTCTGCTCATACCATGCGATGTTAAAGGCAATCGGGAGCTCATTGATATCCTGAAGCTCAAATACTTCCTTTAATTTCAGTGCGATTAATGCCAGGGAGTAGGAGTCATTACACTGACCAGCATCGAGAACTCTCGGGATACCGTTGATGTCGCCTAAGTTTAACTTGTTGTATCTGTATTTTGCACATCCTGCGGTTAAGATAACTGTATCCTTTGGAAGTGCCTCTGCAAAATCAGTATAATAGTTTCTTGATTTCTGACGTCCGTCACAGCCTGCCATAACGAAGAATTTGCGGATAGCACCGGTCTTTACTGCTTCTACAATCTGGTCTGCAAGAGCAAATACCTGGTTGTGGGCAAAACCGCCGAGGATTTCACCTTTTTCGATTTCTGTTGGAGCCTGGCAGGTCTTTGCCAGTTCAATAAGTACGGAGAAGTCCTTGTTTCCGTTCTCATCTCTCTCAATATGAGTGCATCCGGTAACACCTGAAGCGCCGGTGGTAAATAATCTATCCTTATAGGAAGGAGCAGGAGGTACGACACAGTTGGTGGTCATAAGAATCGGGCCATTGAAGCTCTCGAATTCTTCTTTCTGCTTCCACCAGGCATTGCCATAGTTGCCTACAAAATTATCGTATTTCTTAAAGGTAGGATAGTAGTGTGCAGGAAGCATCTCGGAGTGGGTATATACATCGATACCGGTTCCCTTCGTCTGCTCAAGCAACTGCTCCAGATCCCATAAATCATGACCGGAGATTAAGATGGCAGGTTTGGTGCCGACACCGATATTAACTTTGGTTATCTCAGGATTACCATAGGTTCCAGTATTAGCAGAATCAAGGAGTGCCATACCGTCTACGCCGATTTTGCCGGTCTCTAAGGTAAGTGCAATTAAGTCATCTACAGTTAAACTATCATTCAAGGTTGCAGCTAGAGCTTTTTGCATAAATGCACTGACCTCAGCATTGTCGTAGTTTAGTTCGTTGGCATGCTTCATATAAGCAGCTACACCCTTTAGTCCATAGGTAATCAGTTCTCTGAGGCTTCTAACGTCCTCATCCAAGGTGGTGAGGATACCTACTGTAGTGGACTTCTGATCAAGCTCATCTCTAGTAGTTGCGTCCCAAAGAGCAGCTTCCGGAAGTGAATTACGATCAGCTACTGTATTTAGTAATCCATTTTTAAGTGTAAGGGTTTCAAATACTCTTTTATAGAAAATCTCATCATCAAAGTTTGCGTTGGTGATGGTAGTAAACAAGTTTATGGTAATGTAGTGGTTAACTAGTGGGGAAATTTCCTCTCCCTGTGCTCTGAGTGCCATGGTTACTGCACTTAACCCCTTCGTTACATAGATTAGTAAATCCTGCATTCTCGCTAGATCAGGGGACTTGCCACACACACCAAAACGGGTACAGCCGGTACAACCTGCGGTTTCCTGACACTGGTAACAAAACATCTTATTCTCCATCTTTATACTCTCCTTAAATTCATTTAGACTTATTTTAATTGACTTGATTTGTATATGATGAGTATAATACGAATAGAAATATTAAAGTGTAGCTGTGGCTACAAACATAGTTTATTTTCAAAACAATAAAATACGAGGGGAAACCAATATGGAGAAATATTATCCGATACTTAAGGATTGTGCCTTGTTTCGTAATATAGGGGAGAAGGATTTTGGAAGCCTCATGACTTGCATGGAGGCAAAGGTAAAGAGCTACGCTGCTGAAGATTATATATTTCTGGCAGGAGACGAGGTTAATCTGGTGGGAATTGTACTTTCAGGAATTGTTGAAGTAATGAAGGAAAGCCTGGCTGGCAATAAGCATATCATCGCCTTCCTAGGACCTGCTGATATGTTTGCGGAGGGAATCGTATGTACAGCAAGCCGCATATCACCAGTGACGGTGCGGATTAAGGAAGCGGCCAGTATACTGCTGATTCCATATGAAAGAATTATCCGCTCCTGTGGGAACGGTTGCATGTTCCATATTAGCTTGATTCAGAATATGATGGTGGTCCTGGGAGAGAAGAATGTGAACTTAAATAAAAAGCTGGAGCTCTTGACCCTAAAGGGAATGCGTGAGAAGATTGCTAGCTTCTTGTTGAATGAAGCAAGGGTAAGGCATAGTATTACCTTCCTAATTATGCTTAACCGCACAGAACTGGCAGATTATCTGAATGTATCCCGTACCTCCATGTGCCGAGAGCTGGCTAGAATGAAGGAGGACGGGCTGGTCGATTTTTATGGGAATAGCTTTAAAATTATTAATAAGGAAGGG
>DATESP010000151.1:0-7904 GCA_035270645.1 Mobilitalea sp.
CTCATACTGCAATCGGTATATTTTCTACCTTAGGTCCAAATTTATAGTCTCTCAATTCAAAATCACCCACGGTAAACTGATAAAAGTCCTTAATATCCGGATTCATCCAGAAGACCGGCGCCTCGAAAGTTGGTCGCTCGATTATCTCTTTAATAATAGGGATATGCCTGTCATAGATATGTGCATCTGCGATTACATGTACCAACTCACCGACTTCATAGTTACAAACCTGTGCTAGCATGTGAAGCAGTACAGAGTACTGACATACATTCCAGGAATTGGCTGCTAATATATCATTGGATCTCTGATTTAATATTCCATTCAGCACCAGCTTATCACTGCCCTTCCTCTGAGTCACATTAAAAGTCATACTATAGGCACAGGGATACAGTCTCATTTCATGAAGATCTTGATGGACATAGATATTTGTCATAATACGTCTACTTAACGGATTGTTCTTTAGATCATAGATTACGCGGTCTACCTGATCCATCTCGCCTTCCTTATACTTATGTTTGATGCCCATCTGATATCCATAGGCTTTCCCGATTGAACCGTTCTCATCAGCCCAGCTGTCCCAGATATGACTGTTAAGCTCATTAATGTTATTCGATTTCTTCTGCCATATCCAAAGAAGCTCATCTATGCAGCTTTTAATTGCTGTTTTTCTGAGTGTTGAAGCTGGGAATTCCTTCGAAAGATCATAACGGTTAACAACACCAAACTTCTTTACGGTATACGCAGAGGAACCATCCTCCCACTTCGGTCTTACCTTCTCTCTCTCTGTGCTGGTACCGTTCTCAAGGATATCCTTACACATATTAATAAAAATATTATCCGCCAAGCTCATAATCTTTACCTCCCAGTCTCTATATTATTCTGTTCTTATCTAAATATATAGCTCCTCCACCCAGTCAAAGACTTGGGATACTCACATTTCTCATATACTTACCGCTTTAATTTTTCAAAAATAGCATATAAATTTCTTTATGTAACTCACTAGAAAAAAGCCGGTGCTTCTCTTGATATTGTACCTCAGATGGGCATTGTAGGCAAGGAAAAAAGCCGGAAATATAATAATATATCTCCAGCTTAACCTTGTACCTGCGTAACATTTCGCCTTAAGATAGTTGTTGCATGCTGATCCCAACTTTCGGTATCCACATGCAACAATATACTTTGAAAAAGCCTATAGGCGAACTAGCTGTTCCTCTGCAAACCTCTTAATGTTAGAGGCATTGACATATTTCTTAGCCATACCACCCTTGACTTCAAGTAAAGTCGGGGCCTGCATGATACTATATTCTCTGGTAATATCCGCTCTGTCCTCTGCATCGATTATTGTGTAGGGAAACTCCTTGAGATATTCTTTTGCCATATGACAGTTTGGGCATGTCTTCGTAGTGAACAGATATAACCCGTCCTCCATCTGACTACTATCTTCACAGTCATTACAATTATCGTAATCCATGAGGCCTACCGGCATTTCTCTAGAGTGCTCGGTATCATATAACTTTCTATTTTTATATTCTTGAGTCTTACCCTCATTCCAGTTCTGAACTGGACGATAGTATCCAGTGATTCGACTGTACACCTCAGCATTCTCACCACAGTGAGGACAGATGAATTGCTCACCTGGTAAATAACCATGGGTCTTGCAAACGGAGTAAGTTGGCGACATTGTATAATAAGGAAGTTTATAATTCTCTGCAATAGTCCTGACTAGCTTCGCAGCAGCTTGCCAATCCGGGAGTTTCTCACCAAGGAAGGCATGAAACACAGTTCCAGAGGTGTAGAGCGTCTGCAAATCATCTTGGATATCTAAGGCTTCGAAGATATCCTCAGTGTAGCCTACCGGTAGATTGGAGCTGTTTGTGTAATAAGGAGTATCCCCTTCTTTTCCAGCTGTCTTGATATCTGGGAACTGCTTCCTATCATGCTTTGCAAGACGGTATGTTGTGGATTCAGCTGGAGTGGCCTCTAGATTATAGAGATCGCCATACTTCTCCTGATAATCAGACAGGTGATCTCTCATATGATTCAAGGTCTTTACTGCAAACTTCTTTGTATCTTTATTAGTCATATCCTGTCCCAGCCATTTAGCATTTAGACCGACTTCATTCATACCGATTAAGCCTATGGTTGAGAAATGGTTATCAAAGGATCCTAGATAACGTCTGGTATATGGATATAATCCTTCTTTTAATAGTTTGGTAATTACTCTTCTTTTTACATTTAAGGAACGGGCTGCGATATCCATAATACGATTCAGGCGTAAGAAAAATTCATTCTCATCTACAGATTGATATGCAATACGTGGCAAATTGATAGTTACAACACCGACTGAGCCTGTGCTTTCACCGGAACCGAAGAAGCCACCTGTCTTCTTCCTAAGCTCACGCAGATCCAGGCGGAGCCTGCAGCACATGGATCGAACATCACTCGGTTCCATATCACTGTTAATATAGTTGGAGAAATACGGTGTACCGTATTTTGCTGTCATTTCAAATAACATACGATTATTCTCTGTATCGGACCAATCAAAATCCTTGGTAATGGAATAGGTAGGAATCGGATACTGGAAGCCTCTGCCATTGGCATCTCCTTCAATCATAATCTCAATGAAGGCTTTGTTTACGATATCCATCTCTTTTTTGCAATCCTTATACCTAAATTCCATCTCCTTGCCACCAACTATACAGGGCAATTCAGCTAAATCATTTGGAACCGTCCAGTCAAGAGTTATATTAGAGAAGGGTGCCTGTGTACCCCAACGGCTAGGTGTATTAACACCATAAACGAAGGACTGGATACACTGCTTAACTTCCTTATATGATAATTTATCAACCTTTACAAAGGGAGCCAGGTAGGTATCAAAGGAAGAAAATGCCTGCGCACCTGCCCATTCATTCTGCATAATTCCTAAGAAATTCACCATCTGGTTGCAAAGAGTAGATAGATGGCTTGGCGGTGATGAGGTGATCTTGCCAGGGATTCCACCCAGACCGTCCTTAATAAGCTGTTTTAAAGACCAGCCAGCACAATATCCCGTTAACATGGATAAATCATGAATATGCATATCCGCATTCCTGTGTGCATTAGCAATCTCTTCATCATAGACTTCTGACAGCCAGTAATTTGCTGTAATAGAACCAGAGTTATGTAGAATTAGCCCGCCTACAGAATAAGTAACCGTTGAATTCTCCTTGACTCTCCAGTCCTCTTCCTTAACGTAGCTATTGACTATCTCCTTGTAATCTAGAATCGTAGACTTCATGTTACGAATCTTTTCTCTATTCTTACGATACAGGATATATGCTTTAGCAACATCAGTGTAACCGGTCTGCTCCAGTACACTCTCCACACTGTCCTGGATATCCTCAACATGTACCATGTCATCCTTGATCTTTTTCTGGAAATCCGAGGTTACCCTCAAGGCAATTAAGCTTATGATCTCCTCCGTATAAAACTTTTCTGTAGCCTTAAACGCTTTTGTAACAGCATCACTGATCTTTTTCAAGGTAAAATCAGTAATCTGCCCATCTCTTTTTATTACGTTAATCATATGTAACTGTCTCCCTTCCCGCCCTTATTAAGTAGAGGTCTTACTCGCATAACTTTATGACTAATATACTATCAGAAATGATATGGATAGTCAACATAAAAATACTAGATATATGGAATTATTTTCACTCTTCCACAATATCTAGTATCAAATTAGTTACTATTGCCTATATTGAATGTACTATAAAATGCCGATAATGCCTTGAAAATCGGGACTTTTCCATACTGTTATAAGCTTTGAAAGACTTCCTTTGGGACATACGCTTTGACATAGATACCTTCTTGTCGGTACTCCTCTTCCAGAAGCTGGCCATACTTTCTGACTGACTGGATCTTTCCTGCTTCATCATAGGAAAATACTCTCTCTACCAAAACTTTCTGTTCCTTTAAGACTAACTCAATCAAATCAAGAAGCTTATCTACATCCTGACCTGTTTTAGCAGATATCTTCACTGTATGATCCGCCTTAAAGTCCTTCATTATTTGTTCAGCATTTACCATGTCCTGCTTATTAAAAGCCGTTATGATTACCTTATCTTGGATGCCAAGCTTAGCCAGTGTATCATATACAATGTACATCTGCTTGTAGGCATCAGGATTAGAGCTATCCACAACATGCAGGATAATATCGGAATACTTGGCCTCCTCCAGCGTACTACGGAAAGAATCCACTAGATGATGAGGCAGTTTTCTTATAAAACCTACCGTATCTGTAAATAGAACCTGCTGACCGCTATCCATTGTATAATTTCTTGTAGTAGGATCCAAAGTGGCAAATAATTTGTCCTCCTCTAGAACTCCTGCATTAGTCAAAAGATTTAGCAGTGTTGATTTCCCAGCATTAGTGTATCCAACTATAGCTACAACAGGAATCTTGCTTCTTCCTCTTAATCCTCTAGCTGTCTCCCTACCCTTCTTGACCTCTTCCAGCTCCTGACGCAGTTGATTGATCCTGTCCTTAATTAGACGACGATCCATCTCCAGTTTCTTCTCACCAGGGCCTCTAGTTCCAATACCACCACCAAGTCTAGAGAGAGAATTTCTAAGTCCCACCAGTCTTGTAGAACGATATTTTAACTGTGCTAGCTCTACCTGTATCTTACCTTCCTTAGTAGCAGCTCGCTTTGCAAAAATATCCAAAATCAGTACAGTGCGATCAAGCACCTTTGTCTGTAGAACATCCTGTAGGTTTTTTAGCTGTATGGAGGACAGCTCATCATCACATATCACTCCTGTTGCCTCCATCTGTATAGCCAATTCCCTTACTTCGTCCATCTTACCCTTGCCGATATAGGTACCGGGGTGAATATTCTCCCTGTTTTGGATAATCTTCCCAACCACTACAGCTCCGGCTGTATTACACAATTCTCCCAGTTCTTCAAGAGACTGGGCCGTATCATCATTATCAGAAAGAGCAACACCTACCAGTATAAGGCGTTCCTCCTTCTCCTTAATTTCAAAAAGCTCTGGCATATAATACCTCTTAATCTTTCCTATACTATACTAATACGCAACTATTCCATACCCTCATAATTACATGGACCTACATAATAGATAGCACATCCATCTTTGCCCATGTACAGTTATAATAAATTCTGAAAAATCAAATCATTCTTCAACCTCCTGGCTAAAAGCCTTATCCTGTCTAGTCTCCAGAAAAACAGCTTCCCTAGCTGCTAGATCATCTCTGGGATAAAGTAACAGATATTCCTCATCTTTTTCCAAGGCAATATCAAAATACCCAAGATTCTCATAAGCTATAATCTCGTTTCTCAAAAGGGCCTTCATAGTAGCTGCGTTGTCAAATGAAATTCCCTTTTCAATTAATCCAACAGCCTGATCATAATCTCCCATACTCATCATACAGTAAGCCGCCTGATTATATACACTTGGGTTCGTATTTTCATCAAGCTTAATATATTCCTGGTAATAATAGATTGCAGTAGAGTAATCCTTCTTTCTAGCATAGATTTCACCAATATAGTAATAGGCTTCAATAAATCCATTAGCGTAGCTTTCACTCAATTCAGACAGAGCCATATCATCTAATCCTTGATAATAATGTACCTTGGCCTGATTGTATTTATCCTCTTTCGTATCTACTTTAATTTGTGCAGCCTGCTCAAGTATGGTGGCTGCTCCTGCTTCATCCTTGGTATTAAGCATCAGATAATATTTGCCAAAATAATACTCATAACGGCCTGGTGCCAGCGAAATAGCCATGTCATAATCAGCGAGGCCCTTCTCATAATCTCCCATCTGTCGGTAGCTGTAAGCCCTTTTACCCAAGGCCTCTGCATCATTCCCATAAGTATCGAGGATCATGGTATAGGTGTCACTAGCATCCTTGTAGGCACCGATATTCGTCTGAGCGCTTCCTTTATAATACAATATATCCACATTAAGTTCCGATAATACACCGATATTCAAAGCCAAATCAAATTGGCTGATTGCATCCTCATACTGCTGTATATTATAGTAGGCAATACCTTTTCCACGTAATGCTCGTTCATTATTCTCTTTCACCATAATGATATTCTTATCCATATAGGCCTTGTCGAACTGTTTTATCGCCTCTTCATACCGTTCAAGTGCTATTAGAGTCATGCCATAATCAATGTAATAATCCGATCTATTAGGGTTCTTGGCAATGGCTGCCGAGAAATTTGTGGCTGCTGCTTCATAGTTACCCTTCTCAAAGTTCTTTATCCCACTCTGGTAATATCCACCGGCCGAGCTACACCCTGATAACAGGAAGAGCATAATACCTAATAATCCGTAAATAAGGAGTTTCTTCTTCATTATCATCCTCCATGGTTCCTCTGTCGTAATGCGCAAATAATACTATATATTGTAGCTACAAATAATTATACATCACCATCCATGATATGGCAATAAAAAGCCAAAAAGAGTCGCATCCTAGCCTATAGATAGGATGTGACTCTTTTTTTATTAATTCATAATTTATTATCTCTAATTTAGAACAATCCAATTAAGTTAAAGGATAAGAATAATGTTCCAGCCAAAGAAGCTACCAGGGTAACAACTGTAATCTGTGTATTGATAGAAGGACCTGCAGTATCCTTGAAAGGATCGCCTACAGTATCACCAACTACTCCTGCTTTATGGGCTTCAGAATTCTTACCACCATTATGGCCAGACTCAATATACTTCTTGGTATTATCCCACAGACCGCCTGCATTGGACATGAACAAGGCGAAGATCAGACCACTTACTATATTACCTGTTATAAATCCGCCGACTGCCTGAACTCCCCCAACAAAGCCAACGACAAGTGTTGATAGAATAGCAAGAAGTCCTGCAGGTATCAATTCCTTGATTGCTCCATTGGTTGCTATTTCAATACATTTATCATATTCAGGGACAACGCCTTTTTTACCTTCTTTTAATCCAATGATTTCTCTAAACTGACGATGGATTTCTGCAACCATACGCTGAGCATTACGATCAACACCAAGCATCAGCATAGCGCAGAATACAGGTGGAATTGCAGCTCCTACCAATAAGCCAAAGAATACGACAGGATTAGTTACGTCAAAACCATTGACAATACCTTCTACACCCATATCAAGTGCCGCTGCATTTACCTCACTAATAAAGGCACCCAGCAATGCGATAACTGTAAGTCCTGCTGCACCAATAGAGAAACCCTTTGTAACAGCCTTTACTGTATTGCCTGCACTGTCTAAGGAATCCGTGATCTCAAGTGCTTTATCACCTAAATCACCCATTTCAACCAGACCGCGGGCATTATCAACTATAGGACCATAAGCATCATTAGAAATAATCATTCCTACTATAGATAACATTCCTACTGCTGCCATAGAGATACCGAACATACCATATGTCACCTCATTGCCAGAAGCTACGCCAAGAGGTTCAACTATCTTATAAGCTGCAAGAGCGGATACACCAATACCAATCATTGCAGGAAGTGTGCTAAGCAGTCCATAGGAAACACCTGATATTATCGTAAATGCAGGACCTGATTCGCAAGCCTTTGCAACCTTATGTACAGGTTTCTTTGAATCATCTGTAAAATAGTCACTAGCAATACCGATAACAACACCAACTACTAAACCGACTGCACTTGCTCCCCATATACGCCAATTGAAGTCGAAAGCTACGGTCGCTACTGCTGTAAGGATTCCATAGATAGCTGTAGTTATGTAGGTATTCATATTCAATGCTCTGGTCGGGTTTCCACCTTCCTTCATGTTAGCAGTAAATACACCGATGATGGAAGCCAACAGGCCAATTGCTGCATAACAGAAAACCATAGCAACATTCGTATCGCCACCGGTAAGCTTATCAATAGC
>DATESP010000152.1:0-22229 GCA_035270645.1 Mobilitalea sp.
GGTGGTACCTGAGAGTAATCGATATCTTTATGCTTAATCGGGTGACGGAAGGCTAATCGATAAGACCATAATGCTATTTCACATCTATTATCCTTGCTTCCGTATTTGCCATCACCTACAAGTGGCATTTTCCTCGAGGAAAATTGTACTCTAATCTGATGAGTCCTGCCTGTGTGTAGAGCGATTCTAAGTAGTGAGATTTCGCCTATATCTGCTCTTGTAGTTCCGAGGACATTATATTCTAAGGATGCTTCTTTTACACCTTTTCTAGGTCTATCAACGACGAAGGATTTGTTCTTAGAGGAGTCCTTAAAAAGAAGATCTTTATATGTTCCAGCCGTTTCCTGTGGATGATTATGCACCACTGCGTAATATTCTTTTGTGAAATTCCGCTGCTGAATAGCCTCTGATAGCTTAGCGGTTACATTTTGCTTTTTTGAAAACACCATAACTCCACCGACGTTTCGATCTAATCTATGCACCAATCCAATGTAAGGATTCTCATTCTTATTCTCCAAATATGTCTTTAATAAAGTAATCATATCTTCACCATTGCCTAAACCGGGCTGTGAAAGAATCCCTACGGGTTTAATACAAATAATTAAATGACTGTCTTCATATAATATATCTACCATGGTTTACCTCCAATTAAAAGTATTGCTAAAATTGCTGATTTACTACTTTACAATTTTAATCATCTCATAGATAACATAGAGACATTAACAATTATACCACAAACCCCAAATTTCTAATATTAGATTTTGTGTGTTAGGATTCATAGCTGAATTTACCAAACAACACTGATAAGCTTTAGGATACTGAAATACAATTAACATAACAATAGGACCTTCTGAAATACGGAAAAAATTGATAATTATATATCGTTTTAAAGCTGAGAATGATATAATTGATTATAAATATAGAATGCGGTAGACAATAATAATTAGAAATCTTCAATGACAAAATGAAAGGAGACTGCGAAAGCATGATATTAGAAGGAAAAGTAGTAGTAGCACAAGGAGGCGGACCAACTGCTGTTATTAATCAGTCTTTAGTAGGAACCGTATTGGAGTCGAGGAAATTCCAGCAGGTCACAAAGGTTTATGGTGCTGTAAACGGTGTATCCGGTATTATCAACGAAGAATTTTTGGATTTAACGCAGGAAACAACCCACAATTTGGAGCAGGTTGCCATTACACCTTCTTCCGCATTGTTATCCACCAGAGATAAACCTGATAAAGATTATTGTAAAGAAATATTTAAGATTTTTAAAGCACATAATGTTAGATATTTTTTTTATATTGGAGGAAATGATTCTGCTGATACAGTAAGAATCGTGAATGAACAGGCAGAAGCCTCTAATTATGAATTCAGGGCAATCCATATTCCGAAAACTATTGATAATGATCTGCTCTTGAATGATCATACCCCTGGATATCCCTCCGCAGCTAAATTTGTTGCTCAGTCTTTTATTGGGCTGAATCTGGATAATCGTGCACTTCCGGGAGTGCATATCGGCGTTGTCATGGGGAGAAATGCTGGATTCCTAGCAGCGGCCTCCTCCATTGCTCAGAAATATCCTGATGATGGTCCTCATTTAATCTATCTTCCTGAGCGTAAGTTCAGTACGGACAAGTTTCTTCGTGATGTAAAAGATGTTTATGACAAATATGGCAGATGTATAGTTGCTGTATCTGAGGGAATTCGGGATGAGAACGGAGAACCGATTATTGCAAATCTGATTAAGGGTGGTAAAGATGCTCATGGCAATAGACAGCTTTCTGGTACGGGAGCTTTAGGAGACCTTCTTTCTGAGGAGATTAAAAACAAGCTTGGAATCAAGAGAGTTAGATCTGATACTTTGGGATATCTACAGAGATCCTTTATTGGCTGTGTATCAACTGTGGATCAACATGAGGCAAGAGAATTGGGAGAGAAAGCGGCACAATTCGCAATTTGGCATAACATCGATGGATCTATTATAATTAAACGAACAGGGTATTATTCAGTGGATTACGTAATGACAGAGCTTAAGAATGTGGCAGCAAGTACTAGATTTATGCCCGATGAGTACATTAATAAGTCTGGCAATAATGTGACAGATGACTTCAAATACTATTTACAGCCCTTACTGGGTGAGGATATGCCACAAGCAAGCATGTTACGAGCTCCTATGGCGAAAAAAATAATACATGTGAATTAAGTAGGTAGAGTATAATTATTATTGACAAGAGGATTGCGAAACTCTCGCATCGGGGCGGACAATTAAATATATGAAGATATAGTAATATACTCTTAGATAATCGGAATATTGTATGCTTATTTTCACTGAGGATATAAGTTAATATTAAGATGCCCTATAACTGTGAAGATACTGAACAGTTACATTTATATTTAAAAGAAATGAGGAGGATCCACAATGAAAAGGCTATATGCGAGGGAGACACTATATAATTCAAAAACCCTAGCCCATCAATATTTTAAAGAACATCTATCTGATGATAAATGTTATGACTATCAATTTATTGGTGTCAATTTTAAAAATATGATGGTAATCGGTAATTTTATATATCAGATACCGGCATTTAGGGAGCTTTATAAAAATGAAATCATAGGGGAATTTTTAAACGGTTTATCTAAAGAGAAATCTCATTTTTTTCAAATAGATTGGGAAAGTGAGAGTATGTTTTATTATGTTTATTCTAATGGAAACACTGTAAAAAGTGTATTGGATAAGGATATTCAAGTTCTGATGTTACAGTTGCTTTCTAATTATACTAATTGGGCAGGTTACTTAAATACAAACGGAGATCATATCATTGATCTAAAAAAACCGTCGCCTAGCCCTCATTTTTCGACTAATTTGTTATTGGGAAATCGCATAGATTTTCCACATTCTTTACAGACAACACCTAAATCCGTGGTTGACCGGTTTGGGGGAGGCAGTTTTAGATCCCACGCTGCTACTCAGGTCTTGGCAACAAGATGGGACATGTTACCAGAGGAAAATGGCTTTCCTGCCAATCGGCAGTTTTATCTTTTAGAAAAGGGAAAACAAATTTTCTATTCTGCAAATGTTACGGATAAGAACATAAAATCAGCAATATGTAAGCACTCAAATAATTACACAGAGATTGAATATATAACTGAATGTGGTTTGCAAATTAAAAGAAGAATATTTTTACTTCCCGGGTACGAGGAATTACCGATCGCGACAGAGGTTCAGCGTATTACAATAACGAATAACACTCAATCAAAAAGAAGCTTAAAGATAGTTATGACGGGAATGATGGGATCACCAGCTCCGGGAGCCTTTATGGAGGATGTGGTTTATTCAACAATTATTATGGAATCATCTATGTTGCAGAATCAAAATGGTGATTTTATGGCTTATATACCACATTATTATCCGGATTATTGTCAAAAGGATATACGATTTATGTCAGGAATGATCTATATTAAGGGGAACAAGTCCTTCCCAGAAGAAATTGGAACTCATTATTCTGATTTTATTGGTAATGGTAATCTTAATTATCCCCAAGGTGTAATGAAGTTGTCCAATAAACTGAGTGTAAAAGGACCTGCATTTATATCCTTAGGAAAAGAATTTGTCATAGATAGTGGAGAGAATGTCATAGCTGATCAGTATGCAGGGTTAATATCATTATTAGGGGATGAAGTATCAGAAGAGTCTATCTTTACTGAGATACAAGAATTACATAATAAGTTTAATAATAGTGAAGTGTTAGATAAATGCTTTGCGGAGCATATGAATTGGTATGCACAATATAAATCATATCTTAGCGTTGATTCGCAGAAGTCAATATATAATGAATATATTAACAATAATTTACCCTTTCAGGTTTTGTATCAGACCTTTGTATCTAGATCATTTGATTTAACCCAAAAAGGGTATAGAGAAATAGGATTTAGAGAAATACAAGATATCTATGCCTCAATATATTACTTTATGTCTATGGGGAAAGAGGAATTCGTAAAAGAGTTATTAACACAATGGATTGAAAAAGTTTTTGAATTAGGATATTGCTACCATAATTTCTTTTGGAATGGTAAGGAACCTGGAAAATGGTCGGATGATGGCTTGTGGTTAGTACAAGCAGTATATCGTTATATCCAGTTTGCTAGGGATACCAAATTTCTTGAGGAACTACATGATATACCTGAAACAAACGGAAAAAAGCGAAGTGTTTATGAAACATTAAAAGCAATTGTACATTATTCAAGTAAGATATCCATTGGCAAGCATGGTTTACCTCTGATAGACTTTGCTGATTGGAACGATTGCTTGAAGGTTGATCCTAAGTATTTGTCCGGAAAGGATAAGGAGAATTTAGAGGAGCCAGCAGATTATTATTCAGAAAGTGTTATGAACGGATTCCTATTAAAGGTTGCTATGACACAATTGAATGAACTAGCTGTTCTACTTAAGGATTCTGATTATCAACGTGAACTTAAAATAGGCATTAATACTCTAAGTCAGTCTCTTCAAACGAACTGTTGGAAAGAAGACTTCTTTGCCCGTGTATTATTTAATCGTTTTGGTGAAGATATAACTTATTTAGGTGCCAAGAATGATGGCTTCTCAAGCGATGATAATATAGATGGAACTTATTTCTTGAATTCCTTTAGTTGGTCGATTTTGTCAGGAGAAGCAACAGAGCAGCAGATAGAGATTATGCTCGGTCAAGTGGAAAAATATCTAAAAAAACCATTTGGTTTTGTTCTAATGAGCCCAACAGACTTATCAAGGGTATCTAAATCGACGGCAACAGGGGAGTATTTCCCGGGAGATAGAGAAAATGGAGGTATCTTTAAACATGCATCCATGATGTCTTCATCAGCAATGATAAAGGCAGCTAAAGAGGTTCATAATAAGGAGCTTGCTTTAAGATTGAGGGATCTGGCATACTGGATGGTTGACATGGCATTACCTTATAATACATTAGGTAATCCCTATGAACTATGTGGGAACCCTAGATGGTGTACTCAATATATCAATAGCTACACTGGCGAACATATAGGACCTACATTAAGTGGGACTTCTTCTTGGCTTACACTAACACTGTTTGAGATGCTAGGAATAGAATACCAGGGTGATAAACTAATTCTTAATCCCTTACTTTCAGATGAAGAAGAGGCTATAGAATTTACTTTACGGTACTTAGAAAGCTATTACATAATTTCAATCCAAAAACCAAAGGGATTATATAGGTTAAAGGACTTTGACTATACTATAACTCTTGATGATGAATTGCTAGAGGATAATAGAATAAATCTTAAAAATGACGGAAGACGCCATTATATTAACATGAAGTTTTAATAATAACTATTTAGAACCTCGAGAATCACGCAGTGAATTCCAGTGACTCAGCACCAAGCCATAGATAAATAATTAAAAATTTTTTATCTATGGCTTGTATTTTATGCTAAAATTATATACGCTATTATTAGACAAAGTTCTATCGTTGTTGCAAGGAGTTATCTGTATTATCAAGGAGGTATCTAATATGATTAATGTTCAAATAGTCGATGATGAACCAATAGTGAGAATAGGGTTGAATAAATTGATACCTTGGGATGAATATGGATTTCAAGTTGTATGTGAAGCACAAAACGGAATAGAAGCATTAGAGCAGCTTGACATGTACAAAATAGATGTGGTTATTACTGATATTGAAATGCCTAACATGGATGGTATGGAATACATAAAAAGAATAAATAATAGAAAGATCAAACCTCTTATAGTGATTTTGACAGCATATGCAGAATTTGAGTATGCAAAAACCGCAATAGAGTATGGCGTAACTGGATATATATTAAAGCCAATTATTGAAAGCCAGATTTGTGATATTCTAAGACAAATCAAGAAAACTCTTTATATTACTGTAGAACGAGAATTTAACAGTGAATTGGACAATCAATTGATAGATGCAGTATTATTTGCAGACCATAATGCCTATGTGATTATGGAGAAAATTATTGATGAAGAAAGAAAATATAGTGTGACTGATATCAATGGAACCTATTTTAGATTTTTATATATTCTTGAGACAATAGTCAACAATGTAAATAAGAAATACAGAAATTTGAATAAGCTTGAGAAGCTAGATGGTTACATTAATATGAAAAATAAACAGTTTTTAAACAAAGCAGATCTGATTTTTGAATTTAAGCAGGAGATAGTGATTATTTTTGAAATAATTGAAAAGTATTATTTAAGCTATAAAGATAATATTGTAAGGCAGGCATGTAACTATGTAGTAGATCATATTGATGAGAAAATCAGACTTACTGAGATTAGTACTGTTTTAGGGATTAGTAAGAATTACTTTTGCAGTTTATTTAAACAAAAAATCGGGGAAAATTTCCTGGATTATGTTACCAAACTAAAAATGCAACGTGCCAAATATTTGCTGAAAGAAAAAAACTTGAGAATTTACGAGGTTAGTAACTTGCTGGGATATGTCGATACGACATACTTTACACAATTGTTTAAAAAGTACTGTGATATGACACCTAATGAATATAAAAAAGCAGAGTGTGAAAATTATGAATTTATGGAATTGGAATAAAAAATTCAAAAGAAAATACCATAACGCAACGATTACAAATGTTATGTTAGGAACTTATATTCGTGCGATGATAATTTCAATGATTCTCGGTACTATTCTATTTATCGGTATCACTGGAAAGGAATTAAGCCATAGGCAATCATTAAGCAACGAAAAAGAGTTAAGTATTATGACGTACATTATTAATACAAAACTAAATGATATTCGGCAATTTAGTGATGAACTTGTAACAGATGATGAGTTTCATGATATTTTTTTAAGAAGTCATGATATTAAAAATAGTCTATTTGGTAGTTATCTAATGAGAAAGATGGCACAGCAAGAAGAAATTTCATCTATTCATATTATATATGATGAATCAGTAGTATCTGAATTAAAATATCTAGTATACAATTATAATCAAACTCAAATAATCGAGAACTTAAATTTGGATAAAAACTTAGACTTAAGAGGCGATTTTTATTGGGAAATAGGTACTGATAATGAAGAGGATGACAGAAATACATTTTATTTTGTTGAAAGTATAAAATCTAAAGTAAATATGGAGAACCTAGGATATTTGGTAGTATTTATGGATATCAACCAACTTCAACAGAATATCGACCAATATCTAGATACAGAGCTGGAGCTATTAATTAAAAGTGCTTCTGGCGAATATATAACTTTCCCAGATAATGTATCCAACACTTCTGTAGATAAGGCTTTAAAGGTTCTCGCTAGTCATAATAACAATTTGAGGGGATTACCTGATAAGTATAATGCAAATGTACTACCTTGTATTGATGGAGTAATAATTTCTAATTCTAAACAATCAATATATTCGAATGTAGAATTTGCGATTGTTTTTATGCTCATTATATTAATCGAATTCACAATTATAGGATCATTGGTACTTAATAAGCTTGTTATTGGACCATTAGAGGAGATAGCTTCAAGGGCAAAGGAGATAGCTATTAAAGGAAACCTGAATATACAGTTTCCTAACGAAAAGTATTATTCTGAAGCGGATGATATTTCAAATGCACTAAATGAAATGATGACCCAAATTCGAGTATTGCTAGAGGATGTAAAGAACAAGGAAAAGTTGCAGAGAAAATTGGAATTATCAGTAATCAATCATCAGATTAAGCCTCATTTCTTGTACAATACTCTTAATGCGGCTAGTATTTTAATAAGCGTTGAAGAAAAGGAATCAGCAAAACAACTCATAACGACATTGGCTAGTTATTATCGTGCTTGCTTGAATCATGGTAATGATATTATTTCGTTGGAAGAGGAATTGAACATAGTCCGTAATTACATAAAAATAGCTTTGATTAGAAACCCCAACATTCTCAAATTGAATTATGATATCGATGATAATCTACTTTCCCTTCAGTTACCAAAGATGACTATTCAGACGCTTGTAGAGAACAGCATAAAATATGGGATTAAAATGATGGGACAGCCTATAAACATATTAATCAGTGCAAAAATGGTAGAAGATTATGCTGAGATTATTGTAGAAGATGATGGAGTGGGAATTAGTAAGGACATCATAGATAGAGTAATGAATGGTGATCAGTTAGATGCAAAATCAGGTTTCGGATTAAAATCAGTATTAAATCGTCTAGTGCTCTTATATGAAACTAAGGATGTGAAGGACATTATGATGATAGAGTCCATGCCGAATTCTTATACAAGAATAATCCTAAAGATAAAATGTAATAATTAATTACTAAATATTGAAATTTGTAAAACTTAGGTGAATATTAGATGATATGTTCGCCTAAGTTTTTCCTTTTTATGTCTCTAAAGGAGAATGATATCAAGCCAATAGGAAGGAAATGGGGAGAAAATAGGAAGAAAATAGTGATAAGCTTGTTTGATAATTAAAATAATGATATAATTAATCATTGCTTTTAAGTATGTCTGAAAGGTGGTCATAGAAGCTTGAAAAGTAAACAATTTATAAGATTAATAGTTTGTTTAGGAGTTATTTTAACTGCTTTTCTATTATATATTTATTCGGACTTTATTTGGGGCGATGACTCTGGCAAAAAAGACACCGATCAGATAGTAAGTGTCTGGACCATACATGGTGATACTGAGGAGACATTGAGAAAAGTATTAAAAAGGTATGAGCAGAATAATCCAAATATTGTTTTTGATATAACGGTGTATAAAAATGAAGTTTATCAGGCGGCTATTAGTAATGCTTTAATGACCAACGATCTTCCAGATATGTTTTTTTGGTGGGGATTTAGTAAATTAGAGAGACTTGTGGACATGGGTATAGCTTATGATATGACCCATGCACTAGAAAAGAAGCGGATTAATACTGAGATCATAGAAGGAGGTTTAGATGCATTTACCTTCGATAACAAGACTTATGCATTACCACTCTACGGATGGGCAGCCACATTATTTTGTAATCGACATATATTTGAAGAAAATAATTTAAAGTATCCAAAGAATTATGACCAGTTTCTAGAAACAGTAGCAATCTTACAAGAAAAAGGTGTTACGCCATTGATAACTAGTGTGAAGGAATCGTGGGTTTCATCCCTTTATTATATGAGTCTGGTTCAAGGAGAAGAAACCGGAAAGAATATTTTTAATGTAGCAAAAGATAATACATTATTTTCCACTCCACAATTTTCTGCGGCTGCTCATAAATTATATAATTTGGTTGAGCAAAAACCCTGGCAAGATAATTACTTGGAAAGTGATGCTTATAACGCAGCATATTCCTTTACACAAGGTGAAGGGGCTATGCTATATTATGGAAGCTGGGCTACCCCGCTCATAGAGGGTGAGTCATCATTAATACCCAATGATGTTGATGTGATTCCTTTTCCTAATGGCAACGGTACGGAAGGGATAGGAGGATTTGTAGATACATTTATAATAAACAAAGATGGTATTATACCAAATAATACTGATTTGATCGATATGTACATAGATGTCATGTATGAGACATCCGAAATTACAATTAATGATATTGGGGGAGGTATTCCTGTATATCGTGATCAAAGTATTGATGCTCAGCGATTTCCTCTTCTCTATGAAATTTGGGAGATTAATAAATATAAAACATTATATCCTGCCTATGATCAAATTCTGTCAGAGGAGCTTTCATCACGATATTATCAAAGTGTATTAGAAATAATGGCAGGTGATATAAATCACGAAAAATTTATAGAAAATCTATCTATTCAGTAAGCATATTACGTAGTTGAATCGAGTATTTCTGGACCCAAGATGCCCTGTAACTGTGAAGGTACTGAACAGTTACAGGGCATTGATATTATTACTGTTCACTCGTACCTCGTTCACAGCAACAATTATGCACACAAAGTGCAAAAAGAGCACTTTGGCGCATGAAGTTCTCGGGTTTTACTTGCGTAAAACACCTCGCGCTGACTAACGAGTGAACAGTAACTTGATAATATTACCTAGGATTATCTTAATTTTGTACCCTACTTTTTTATGCCCTAAAACGATATACTAAGAGTGATAAAAAAAGGATATATATTATGAGATTAATAGCATAATAGTAGGTGCTGAGGAGAAGATTATATGCATAGGACATTTAAAGGACTAGGGATAGTTTTGTTTGCATCTATTATTCTAGTTGGATGTGGTCAAAAGAATACTACAGAAGAAAATCAAAAAGGAGATAATGAATTGGAAAATCATAATAATGTTCAAGAAACTGAAATTGATGAAATACAGGAAAAAGTAGAAAAAGTAGAAACAGAAATAATAGCAGAGGAAAATGATAGTGATACGAATCAAAAAGCGACAGTTGCTTTTGAGACAGATTTAGATAAGTATGATTCAAGTATGTTTGAGAAGGCAAATGCATGGAGTAATGGATTTATGTTTGATTGTACTTGGAGAGGGGATAACATAACCTTTGAAGATGGAATAATGAAATTAACCATAAATTCTGATGGAGAAACGTCGAGCCCAAAATGGTCAGGTAGCGAATATCGTACCAAAAAGTTTTATAGCTATGGATTATACGAAGTAAGGATGAAACCTATCAAGAATGATGGTGTTGTATCGTCCTTCTTCACATACACCGGACCTAGTGATAGTAATCCGTGGGATGAAATTGATATTGAATTTTTAGGTAAGGATACCAATATTGTACAATTGAACTATTTTACTAATGGAATCGGCAATCATGAATATATTCATGAATTGGGATTTGATGCGTTTGAAGAATTTCATACATATGCCTTTGAATGGCTTCCTGATTCAATCACGTGGTATGTGGATGGAGAATCTATATATACGGCTACAGCAGATATCCCATCTACACCGGGTAAACTTATGATGAATGTGTGGCCAGGAACAGGAGTTGATAGCTGGTTAAAGGCATTTGATGGAACGGTTCCGCTCACGGCAGAGTACGATTGGTTTCGAGTAACACAATATGAAGTCCAATAAGACAACAAATCAGTATAGCATTACATATAAAATCTATTAATCAATTAGTATGTATCAAATAAATGTAAAGGATATGAACTTAATGATGCAGTATAAGTATATCGACAAGAATGGCACCTTTCAATTAAGAAACCCCGAAAGTACTAATTGTTTATACTTTCCAATTGCCAATGAAAATGGTGTAATGAGCTGTGTTACGCCTTATCTTGGAGGTGACTCAAAGATGGATCAACATCATTTTTGGTTGGAGCCAGTTAGTAGTGAAAATCTACATACTACGAAGAGTACAAGAAACTTTTGGGTCAATATTGAAGGGTATGAACCTTGGTCTGCCACGGGAGTATCTGCAGGGCAACAGCAGCTTTTATTTAGTGATGCTAAAGAGGAAACCATGTTAGAAGCCGGTATAATGTGGCACCAAGTAATAAGATGCAATAATAACCTAGGAGTTAAATCAAGAATTACTTCGTTCGTACCCAGCAATGGAGATGCCGTCGAATTGATGGAAGTTATAATCACTAATCAAAGCTCCAGAAGAATCAAGTTTTCAGCTACAGCTGCAGTTCCAATCTATGGAAGATCAGCAGATAATATCAGGGATCATAGACATGTTACATCATTACTACATAGAATTACTACTTTGAATAATGGTGTAGTGGTAAACCCTACGCTGAGCTTCGACGAAAGAGGACATAAGATTAATGATACGATATATGGCTTTTTTGGTCAATCGGATGATGAGGTTAATATATCAGGATTCTTTCCTACAATAGCTGAATATATTGGAAATGGTGGGTCATTAGAAAACCCAGAAGCTATTATGACGGATAAGATAAAGCCAATACAAAGTGGCTATGAAACTAGTGGATATGAAGCTTTAGGTGGAATTCGCTTTGAAGATGTATCTTTAGATCAGGGAGATGAAAGAGCATTTTATCTAGTACTTGGTTATGGTAAAGATAATCACACATTAAAGAATATGGCGCAGAAATATCTAAGTAAAGCAGGATTTAATAATGCTTTAGAGGAAACAAAGGCTTATTGGAAAGAAAAAATTAACATAGTATTTGAATCTGGTAAACCTGACTTTGATCAATGGCTGTATTGGGTTACTTTTCAACCAATGCTAAGGCGAATATATGGATGCTCTTTTCTACCCCATCATGATTATGGCAAGGGTGGAAGAGGATGGAGAGACTTGTGGCAGGATTGTTTAGCCTTGCTTGTAATGAATCCTACGGGTGTTAGAGAAATGCTTCTAAATAATTTTACTGGCATACGTATCGATGGAACCAATGCCACTATTATTGGAACAAAGCCCGGAGAGTTTATCGCAGATAGGAATAATATAGTGCGGGTATGGATGGATCATGGTGTTTGGCCATTTATTACTACAAGATTATATATAGAACAAACAGGAGATATTGAACTTCTTCTCGAAGAAAGAGAATATTTTAAAGATGCACAAATCAATCGGGGAGATAAAAAGGATTCTAACTGGAGTATAGAAGAGGGTAGCCGACTCTTGAATAGGCAAGGTGAAGTATACAAGGGCAGTATATTAGAACATATATTGATACAAAACATTGCTTCTTTTTATGATGTTGGTGAGCATAATCATATTAGACTTAGAGGGGCAGATTGGAATGATGCCCTGGATATGGCAGTTGAGAGGGGTGAGAGTGTCGCTTTCACTGCTGCTTATGCTAGCAACTTAGAGAACTTAGCAGATTTGGTAAAGCTACTTGCGATGAAGACTGGTATTAGTAAGCTATACTTTGCCGAAGAAACCAAAGTGATCCTTGACTTAGAACCTAAGTACTATGATGATATATATAAGAAAAGAGAAGTACTAAATGAGTTTTGTAACCTATGCCAAAGTTATGTGAGCGGTAATAAAATTGCAGTTGACTGTTATGAACTGGCAGAAAATCTGCAAAGAAAAGGTGAGTGGATTAAAGAACATATAAGAGATACAGAATGGATTTCTACCTCTCAGGGTGATTCTTGGTTCAATGGTTACTATGACAATAGTGGAAGGCAAGTGGAGGGTGAGAAATCCTTAGGAATTCGTATGATGCTAACGAGCCAAGTGTTTACTATCATGGCCGGGATTTCAACCAAAGAACAAACAAAGAAGATAATTAAGTCAGTCGATAAATACTTGTATTCTGAAGAGATTGGTGGATATCGTTTAAATACTAATTTCCATGAGTTGAAGACGGACTTGGGAAGAATGTTTGGATTTGCCTATGGTCATAAAGAAAATGGTGCGGTATTTTCTCATATGACAATAATGTATGCCTATGCCTTATATAAGAGAGGATTTGTCAATGAAGGCTTTAAGGCAATAGATAGTCTATTTCGACAGCTAAGTGATTTTCAGAAAAGCAAAGTTTATCCAGGTATTACAGAGTATATCAATGAAAAAGGTGAGGGAATGTATCATTACCTAACCGGTTCGGCTAGTTGGTTATTACTAACTGTATTAACGGGGATGTATGGAATAAATGGAAGTGATGGCAATCTACTATTAGAGCCTAAGCTGCTTCTCGAACAGTTTGATCAAGAAGGTAATGCATCTGTAAATTGCATATTTGGTAATAAGAAGCTGAGAATAACTTACTTAAATACAAATAAAAAACAGTATGGTAAATACAAGATATCGGAAATACTGGTAAATGGAGTATCAATTAGCAACGGTACAAATCAAATAGATAAATTATTCATTGATCAACTTAATTCAGATCAACTTCATCTAATTAGTATTAAGCTTTCATAACATCAATGATAACCGAATAGTGGCGTCATCAACTCATTTAATGCAACACTATATAAGCAAAACTCTGGAAAATCCTTTAAATAGGATGAACCGGAGTTTTTGTTTGTATATACATTACAATAATGTGAATATTGCCCTTGTATATCGTAACATTACATAGTTAAAGGAATATTCAGTTTGTTCTATAATATAGTTATTATGAGTCTGACCATATGAGTAAGGTCTCATATATAGCGTAAGTTAGTGAGACTACAGCTTGAAAGGGGTTTATGGCATGTACCGAAAAAAGAAACTAAAAAGAATTATAGCATTATTATTATTGGTATCAATGGTAAATGTTTCATTACAAGTGTCTACTACTCGAGCTCAGGCCGAAACTGATGTGGCACAGGAGGAGTTAGAGAAAGTAGTTAATACATATTCTATAGATGATACGATTGTCAGTTATAAAGATTATAGAGCATCCTATGATGAGATTTATCCAGAGATGGAGATAACCATACCAGCAACAGACTTCGTAAGATATGAACAGGATGGAATAGCAGTAGAGCCGGAAGTTTATAAAGATTATGATGGAATGTCTGGAGACAGTATATTAACAAACGATAAAGCCCTTATTGAATATGATATTGAGGTGGCAGAGAGTGGACTTTACTTTCTTTCTCTACTATATTATCCGGTGGAGGGAAAGAGTTCAGATATCCAAAGAAGCTTTTTTATAGACGGCAAACTACCTTATAATGAGATGGCTTTAGTTGAATTTAATAGATTGTGGAAGACTGAAATTCAGGATACTCATGTGGATAATAATGACGTTATCGTTAGAGATTGGGAAAAGGATAACCAGGGAAATGATATAAAGCCTAGAAGTATAGAGACTCCACAGTGGATATCTTCATATTGCTTTGACAGTAATGGATATATTACAAGCCCTTTAGCTTTTTATCTAACCAAAGGTACTCATACCATATCCATGCTTTCCTTAAGAGAACCAATGCTTATCCATGAACTTACTCTTAAAAATGTTGAGAAGGTCATGGACTATGATTTTGTAAAAAAAACATGGGACAAGGCAGGAGCTAAGGAGACCACGGGGCATTATGTTAGAATTGAGGCGGAGAACGCCTCGATGACATCCTCTCAGATGTTATATCCGAAGCAAGATCAATCCTCTCCGTCGGTCTATCCCTCAAGCCCTAAAACTCTTCTTAATAATACCATTGGAGACAATTCTTGGAGAGATGCAGGACAATGGATTGAGTGGACTTTTGAGGCGCCAGAAAGCGGCTATTACAATATATCATTATATGTTAAGCAAAGTTATCTGCGTGGAATTAATGTATCGCGAAAGATTACCATAGATGGGGAAGTACCGTTTGACGAAATGTCAGACTATCAATTCAAGTATAACTCCCATTGGAAAAACATTGTTTTTTCCGACACTGAAGGCACACCCTATTCTTTCTATTTGGATAAGGGTAATCATACTATACGCATGGAGGTTGTTCTCGGTGAGTTCTCAGATATTGTTAGTGAAGTAGAGGATGCCGTTAAAAAACTAAATGCTATTTATCGTAAGGTTATCCGTATTACGGGTGTGGCTCCGGATATATATAGAGATTATCAGATAGAGGCGACTCTACCGGGTCTTGAAGCAGAGCTTATCGATGCAAGAGATCAGATTGCAGATGCGATTAATAGACTTAGAGAGGTTGCTGGAAAGAATTCTGATAAGGAAACTGTTCTTAGGACCATGCGCGATCAGCTCACTGAGTTGATAAAGGATAAAGAAGATTTTATTAAGGTGATTACCTCTTATAAAATCAATGTGCGTGCCTGTGGTAATTGGATTACACAGGTTATACAACAACCCTTAGCTCTTGACAGAATTAATGTTTATTCATCTGATGTCAAAGTAGAATATGATAATACTACTTTTTGGAATAGGCTGTTTTATGAAATCAAAAGACTATTTTATTCATTCATAATTGATTATAACATGATTGGTAATATAGCAAAAGACGATCATGAGAATGTTACCTTAACCCTTTGGATAGGAACAGGAAGAGATCAGGCAAATGTAATTAAATCCTTAATTGATGATACCTTTACTAATAAAACAAATATTAATGTAAATGTCCAGCTGGTAGACATGGGTACGCTACTAAAGGCGACACTGGCGGGCGAAGGGCCTGATGTAGCCATTCAGGTTGGGCCAACTCAAGTGGCTACCGGACAGGTGGCAGCCGGTATGATTAGTTCGGCTAATGATACTCCTGTTAACTATGGTATACGTAATGCAGTTTTGGATTTATCAGATTTTGAAGATTATCCTGAGGTTGCTGCTAGATTTTCTGAAAGTGCAATGGTTCCCTTTGCTTACAAGGATGCAGTTTATGCTCTACCAGATACCCAAACTTTCCTTATGATGTTCTACAGGATGGATATCCTGGCTGAGATTGGACTTGAACTACCAAGAACTTGGGATGAGGTTAAGGTAGCCATGACTGTACTTGCAAAAAACCAGATGGAATTTGGTATGCTTCCGGGTGAACAGATATTTGCCATGATGCTATATCAAATGCATGGTTCCTATTATAATGCAGAAGGTACCGCCTCAGCTCTTGATTCGGAGATTTCTATTAATACTTTTAAGGAATACTGTGAGTTCTATACAGACTATAAGCTAGATAAGGAAACCAGTGTAGAGGAACGTTTCAAGACTGGAGAGTGCCCGATAATAATTGCTGATTATACACTGTATAATAACCTTCAGGTTTCAGCTCCAGATATCCAAGGACTTTGGGATTTTACGGTAGTACCCGGAATATTAAAGGAAGATAATACAATAAATCATACCACTGGAAGTATAGGACTTGCGGATCTGATAATGGCGGATACAAAATATCCAGAGGAAAGCTGGGAGTTCTTAAAATGGTGGACCTCCGCGCCGACACAAACTATGTTTGGTCGAGAAATGGAAAGCTTAATGGGATCTAGTGCCAGAGTGGCGACAGCCAATTTGGACGCCTTAGAGAATTTATCATGGCCTGTTGATGATTATACGGAGCTTATGGCTCAGTTTGAACAGATTAGGGGAATTCGACAGGTTCCGGGAGGATATTATACCTGGCGTAATGTCAACAACGCATTCTATACTGTAACAACAGATACGGATACAGCTACTCCAAGGGAAGAACTTATGGAGAAGGTAATATACATTAATGCAGAAATAGCTTATAAGATGGATGAGCTTGATATAGACCTTATGAACGAATCAGATAAACGGGAGGAATAACATGGCAACTAAAAACGATAAAACAAGTAAAGAAGCCATAAGCATTATTCAAAAGCAGCAGACCCTCAGATATCAGATTAAAAAACACAGAATATCCTATGTAATGATGGCACCGTATTTTATCTTGTTCTTTATGTTTACGGTATTACCAGTTTTAATGTCAATGGTTTTAAGCTTTACAAGCTTTAACGTACTTGAGATGCCAGAATTTGTAGGATGGAAGAACTATATTAAGCTATTTCTTGAAGATGATATCTTCTTGACTTCACTGAAAAACACTTTGATATTTGCTGTTATAACCGGACCGATAAGTTATATGTTATGTCTTTTATTTGCATGGATAATTAATGAATTCAAAGGAAAGCTTCGTGCATTTTTAACTCTTATATTCTACGCACCCAGCATATGCGGAAACGCGTATGTGGTATGGAATCTTATTCTGACCGGTGACCGTTATGGCTATCTAAATGGTATTTTACTTAAATATGATTTTATTAATGAAGCAATATTATGGCTCAAGACTGAAAAATATATTTTACCAGTACTTATTATAGTACAGCTGTGGTTAAGCTTGGGAACAGGATTCTTAGCATTTATTGCAGGTCTGCAGACAGTAGATAAAAGTTTATATGAAGCAGCATCAATTGATGGTGTTAAGAACAGGTGGCAGGAGCTTTGGTTTGTTACACTTCCTGCTATGAAGCCTCAGTTGATGTTCGGTGCTGTAATGCAAATTACCCAATCCTTTGCGGTAGCTGACGTATCAATATTTCTAGCAGGTAATCCGTCTGTTAACTATGCTGGTTCTACTGTGGTTACCCACCTAATTGATTATGGTTCGACTAGATTTGAAATGGGTTATGCATCTTCCATTGCTACTGTTCTATTCTTGCTGATGATAGGTACGAATAAGTTGGTGCAGAGACTGCTTAGGAGGGTTGGTGAATAATGAGAAAAAGAGAAATAGTTGACTATTCCAACCGTAAATGGGTTCCTTTTTGGATGAAAACCAAACAGAAGCAGCTTAACAGATCTAAGGCAGGTAATGGGCTTTTGTTTGCGTTAATGTGTGTATGCGGAATATTTATGGCATTACCACTTGTCATGATAATAAACAATACACTGAAACCTTTAGATGAGTTGTTTCAATATCCGCCAAAGATATTTGTAAAGAATCCAACCTTGGAAAATTTTACTGATCTTTTTGTTTTAATGAATGATTCGTGGGTACCTTTTTCCCGCTACATAGTAAATACGATAATAATAACAGTCTGTGGAATGGTTGGGCATGTTATAGTGGCATCTCTTGCCGCTTACCCATTAGCAAAACATAAATTTCCTGGTAGGAACTTATTATTTAGCATGGTAGTTTTATCCATGATGTTTACATGGCAAGTAACACAGATACCACAGTATTTGGTTATTTCGTGGATGAATATTAACAATTCATATCTAGCCCTGATATTACCATCTTGGGCCTTCGGCATGGGCTTGTACTTAATGAAGCAGTTTATGGAACAGTTGCCTGATTCCTTAATGGAATCTGCCAAAATAGATGGAGCAGGAGAGTTTCGTGTATTTTGGACTATTGTTATGCCGAATGTAAAGCCAGCTTGGTTAACTCTTGCCATCTTTCAGTTCCAACAAATGTGGGGAAATACTGGAGGAGCTTTTTTACGAAGCGAGGAATTAAAACCTCTGCAATATTCATTACAGCAGATTGTACAAGGTGGCGCAGCAAGAGCCGGAGCTGGAGCTGCAGTTACTTTTATTATCGCAGCAGTTCCCATAGTGTTTTTCCTGATTTGCCAAACCAATATAATGGAAACTATGACAACATCGGGTATGAAAGAATAAGGGGGGCATTATGGGTATATTAAAAAGATTTAAATATAAAATAATACTTTGTTCTTTTGCGGTAGCCACAATTGTAGTAGGCCATTGCAGTCCTGCCCTTGCTAATGATTTGCCTTATGACACCTATAACTATAATTATTATGAGGATATAGTCTATACCCCTGCTGCTTATATTCCTTCAGGTTCCATATCAGGAACTCAGCTGGATTATGAAGGTGAGACTCTAGGAGCATTCTCTAATCCACGAGATTTATGTAAGACACCCGAGGGTGAGGTAGTAATTGCAGATACAGGAAATAACCGAATAATTATTTTTGATAATAAAATGACTAAGGTTTTAAAGGTCATAGATAGTTTTGATAATAATGGTGAGATGGATTCATTTTTATCTCCAAGCGGTGTCTGTGTATCAATAAAGAATGAGCTTTATGTAGCTGACTCGTATAATAATAGGATTGTAGTATTTAATAACGATTATAATCTGGTAAAAATAGTTGAGAATCCTACTTCGGAAGTTTTAGAGAAGGGATATGTATTTATACCATTGAGGGTTTCTGTTGACTATGCTGATAGAATTTACTGTATTGCTCAGAATATGTTCGAGGGAATTATGGCTTTTGAGAATACCGGAGAATTTATAAGCTTTATAGGAACTATAGAGGTCAAAATCTCCCTATGGGAAAAATTCTGGAAACGAATTGCAACAAAAGAGGAGCGTTCAAATCAGAGACTATATATTCCTACAGAGTTTACGGGCATAGATATTGATGACAATGGATTTATATATGCTTCCAACATAGATGAGAACGGTGTTCAAGCCATTAGAAGATTAAATCCAAGAGGTCAGGATGTTATAAAAAAGGGTGAGAATGAAAATCTTGGTGGAGATTTATGGATTGATGGATTTAACAAATATGCTGGGGCATCACAGATAACTGATGTTGTATATCGCCAAAAGGGAATGTACTCTCTTCTTGATAGGAGACGTGGAAGAATATTTACATACGATCATGAAGGAAATCTCCTTTATATATTCGGCGGCCTTGGTACTCAAGAGGGAACTTTTGTTACGCCAGTAGCAATTGAAAACGTTGGAAATACCATTATTGTGCTGGACGCATACCGTGCGGAAATACTAACATTTATTGAAACCGAGTATGGCAATCTGATAAATGAAGCAGTAGGTCTAAGATATGACGGTGATGAGACTAAGGCGGTACAGTTGTGGGAAAAGGTTCTTAAGCTAGATGAAAATAATGAATTAGCATATGTGGGTATTGGAAAGGCTTATTTGACCTCAGGTGATTATGTAAAAGCTATGGATTATCTAAAAAGAGGTATGAGCAACGAATATTATTCTATTGCTTTTAGAAGATATCGAAATGAAATTCTTAAAGATAATATGAGCTTTATCTTAACAGGTCTGGTTCTTTTCGTTGGAATGATAACAATAGGTAGACACATTTATCGGAAGAAGAAAGGAATAAAAAGTGAAAGGGGACTGTTGAATGACTAAATATTTTTCCAAAGACAAGTGGAAATATCTATTATATACAGTTTCTCACCCTGTGGATGGCTATTATTGGATCCGACATCAAGATAGAGGAAGCGTACTAATTGCGATTATATTAGTTATTCTGTTCTCCTTTAGTTTTTCCTTAAACCACTTGTTATCGAGTTTTGTAGTTAATGATATAGACCCACGAACCATAGATAGCATGGATGAGCTGGGTGGAGTCCTTCTACTATATGGCCTGATCTGCATCAGTAACTGGTCGGTTACCTGTCTGATGGAGGGTGAGGGAAGATTAAAGGATATTGCCATAGCAATAGGATATATGATGGTTCCATTGATAATTTCCTTTAACCTAGCGACAATAGTTAGCTTATTTATTGCCGACGGTGAGGAGGCTTTCTATTATCTAATATTATTTGTAGGAATAGCTTATGCGGTAATTATGATGTTACTGGGGATTATGCAAGTACATAATTATTCATTAGCAAAAACATTGGTAACTTTATTCCTTACCATGGTTGCAGCATTTATTATTATTTTTATTGGCCTATTACTGGTTGACCTGATTAATCAGATTTATAACTTCTTTTATAGTATTTATATTGAGATTGTATTTAGACTTTAATGTAAATATTATAATTCCAGTAAAACATACAATTATTGCGCAAATTACGAGAAGAATGGGGGGAGAAAATGAAATTATCAGTGAAGACACCCAATAAAAATAATACAAAGCATACTAATAAAAAGCTAACAAGAAAAGTTGGGTTATATATTCTTGGTTTAGCAGTTCTGTGTATATTAGTTTGGCTTCTGTATTTTTATGTACGTTTTTACTCCTATAATGGATATAAAGAAAACCTAACCTCCTATAGTTACGAGGAGGGTATGGAGTTTGATGTTATACCTGAAGGAACTCCTTCGCTACAGGGGATGGATTTAGTTGCTGAAAATGAATATCTGAAGTTGTATACGAATATTGAGACAGCAGAGGTTGCTGTATTCGATAAGAGAAATCAAACTGCCATATATTCCAATCCGGTAAATGCAGATGAGGACCCTATAGCTAATGAGACTAATAAGCAGTATTTGAAGTCACAATTTATACTGAATTATTTCAACAAGAACAAAGCTGCAGGAGTGTATGACTCTTATAGTATGTCGGTGTCAAGAGGACAGGTAAAGACTGAAAAGATTCAGAATGGAGTCCGTTTTATTTATGATGTAGGTGATCATACCACTAGATCAACAGGAATAGTGCCAATCTTCTTTTCTAGAGAAAAGATTGAAGAATTGCAGTCAAAGTTACCAGAGAATGATGCCACATCACTTGGACGTTATTACATGGACAGTAAGACTGTGTCTGGGATGTTGGAATTAAATGCTGTAGCCAAAAAGAATAAGATAACCATAGAAAAGATTGGGCGCTTCCTTGAGGATGCAGGTTTTACAGAAGACGATTATTATGAGCAGATGGAGATGGCTGGAATTGAGGAAGAGAAGGAAACAGTATCTTTTATAATTCCCTTAGAGTATAGGCTTGAAGATGATGGACTACTCGTATCTATTCCCATCGGAAAAATCCAAGAATTTGGTGGGGCTAAGATATACAGAATCCAAATGCATAGATATATGGGAGCTGCAGGGCAGGATGAGGAAGGCTATATGGTCGTTCCCAATGGATCAGGTTCAATCATAAACTTTAATAATGGTAAAACTAGTGCGGCAGACTACTCACAGTAC
>DATESP010000153.1:0-6288 GCA_035270645.1 Mobilitalea sp.
CAGGCAGAACCGGAGCTGGCCTTTATTAAAAAGCAGGGTGATAGTATGTTGGAGCTTTTAGCGGAAATGAGGGCTGAGAGCGATAGCAAGGCTAGTGAGCAGGCTAATAAGCTGGTACTGAGTAATAAATTTATTGAGCAACAGCAGGAAAGCCTGACAGCTACCTTGATTGATACAAACTATAAGCTGGAGGGACTGGATAAGAATGTAATTAGCCGGATTTCCGAGGTACTAGTGGAGCTACAGAAGCAGAATCTATATGCATATAAGCAGAACCAAGCGGAAATGCAGGCTAACCTTGATAGAATATCAAAATCCGTGAAGCGTGGAAAAGTCCTATCATGGTTTATATTTGCTTTTCAGGTCCTGGGGCTTGGTGGTATTGCATTTATTATTTTATATCTCCTTGAAATAATTAATATTTAGACGAAAAACGAACCTCCAATACCGGTAATTTTCGGTAATGGGGGTTCATTTTAGATAAAAGTAACTTATAGAAAAGCCACCATATTTTTATACTGCTATAATTTTATGTTTTTTAGTAAAGCGGCGAGTCCAGTGGTTGCTTCCTCTCCACTACTGTAGGTAGCAGGTACAGAGCCATAATCCTCATATACATCTTCATTATTGCTTACAGCCTTCATACTTAGGCTGATTTTACCGTCCTTGATATCGATAACCTTAACTGTTACTGTCTCACCCTCTTTAACGATTTCGCTGGGCGATTTGAGCCTTCTATCACTCAACTGAGAGATATGAAGAAGACCAGATAGTCCGCCACCAATATTTACAAAAGCACCATAGGGCATAATTTTATCTATGGTTCCTGTAGTGATGAGGCCAAGCTGGAGTTCACTCAGCTTACTCTTCTTGTCCTTCTGCGCTTTTGCTTTCTCTACTTCTTTGCCGGAAAGGACTAGCTTGTGATCTGCTTCAGAAGCAGTAATTATAACTACATCAATCTCCTTACCAACCCAGTCCTCAAGGTTTTCAACATAAGCTAGGGATAACTGGGAAGCAGGGATAAAAGCTCGAACACCATGAAGATAAGTTACTACTCCCGCATTTACTGCTTGTGAGATTTTTACCTTTACAACAGTTTTGTTTTCCATGGTTTCATTTAATTCTTTCCATGCCAGGATATCATCAGCAGATTTCTTGGATAGTAAAATATGTCCGTGGCCATCATCTTCAGATATGACGATGCCTGAAAGCTCTTCTCCGGGTGTAACATCCGCCTTAATGGAGAAACTAGGATCATTGCTTAGTTCCTCAAGCATAATTATACCTTCTGTGTAAGATCCTAGATCAAGAGTGACTTGTGTTTCAGAAATGCCGATTACGGTTCCCTTCATAAGATCACCTTCATTAATTTTCTTAAAGGAACCCTCTATCTGTTCCTTAAACTCATCCATGGAAGGAACAACCTCCTGTATGTTAGGTGCGGCATTATCTATAGCCATGTCTAAAACAGGGGTTTCATTTTCGTTTGTATTAATATTATCTGTACTCATGCATTTACTTGAAGGGGATATATTAACCCCTTCGCCTCCTTCTTAATTTATGTATATAATTAGTATACCACATTATCAGTGCATAAAACCGTTCGGGAGTAAAGAAATGCATTTCCATTCTTACCTACGCGCTCTATGCAACCAACATAATAAAGAATGTTAAGAGCAGTCTGGGCTATTGAGAGGCTAAGTCCAGAAGCTTTTTTGTAATCCCTGGAAGAGAAGGTTTCCCCAAGAGAATCTGGTATTAAGACTCTATAATCGGAGGGACTATCAATTAAGATTTCTGACACTAATTCAGTGGGTATACGGTCGCATCGGGAAGAGCCTTTCTTCTTATCCACACTCCAACCGTCTAGAAAGCGGTATTCCTCCAAGTTAAGCATTACGATATTCAAGCTTAGATTTGGAAGGAGAAGATACTCTTTAATTTTATAAAGCTCAGGGAAAATCGAATATGGCTTTCCGCTTTTGGGCGATTTACGAGGAGCGCTGATCTCTCCAGTCTCCGGATTTACCCAGCGAAGCCATTTGGTCTGTGGGATGGGATACACGATAGTAACCGGATAGTAAGAAAGAAAGGCTTTAAGTTTTCTTCTTAATCTATCAAAATTCCCAGTCTGAATCTCGATTATGGCGTGGCCGGTACAGATATCGGCCACAAAGCCCCCAACTCTAATTTCCTGGTTAGTATAATCGGGCGAGTAGTAGCTCTTTAAAACGGAGTGAACGGTCTTTTCGCCGAGGGTACCGATACCATTCATACCACGCTGCTGGCCGATTACCTCATCACAAATCACTTGGAATAACTGCTTGTCCATATAAAATCACAGCTTTCTTATAATTTATATTATAAAAGTCCGCAAAAGCGGGCTCTAATTGTACTATTATTATAAAGAATAAATGATTTGTATAGATAACGCAAGCATATTTATATCATTAGTAAGTAAGCACCATGCTTTCATAAAAGTTTATGATAGGTGTTTGCCCTAAGCATTTGATGTAAGATTATCGGTAGAATGTTTCAGTTATATATGTTATATAAGTACTGTCCGGCTGGTATGTAAAGCCAACACCAAGACTTTTATATTCTGAATTAAGTATATTACTGCGGTGATCATGGGAGTTGAACCAGGAGTGGGAAGATAGGATTGCTGTTCCATACCCGGCTATGATATTCTCACCAATATTACGGTAGGAAATCCCGGCCTCTCTTAGGCGGTCTCCGGGAGATTTACCATTTGGACTAATATGACTGAAGAAATTGTTCTCTGCCATGGAGATACTATGCTTTTCCGAAGCCCTAGCGGCAGAGGAAGACCAGGTCAAGAGAGGGAGATTATTTCTTGCACGTATGGAATTCGTCAGATCGAACACCTGAAGATTGATGCTTTCATGGATCTGGGTATTAAATTCATTTGTTTCTACTGTGTTTAGAAGAACATAAATACCAGTTACAGTCTTTGTTCCAACTTTGTCTATTAGGACCTTCACATCATACTTGTCAAATGTAAAGTTCAAAATGTCAGATAGGACATAATCACGATCCAGGGCAATACTTACGGAGTCAAAATCCAAACCATATGTAATCCCATAGAATTCAAAATCTTCCGAATCCGTATAAAAGCCTACAATTTCCCCTTCCATTACTGCTAAAAAAATGAGACGTTTATAGTCATTGTTATATACATACCAATCGAAATCATACTCGGTATCTAATATTCGGTTGGGAAGCCCAAGTTTTTTTATAAAACTGTCTGTATATTCACCAAAGGAAACTACCGTATTACGAATGCGCAGACATTCTGCGGCATTAAACGCTGGTTGTTCGGAAGCTGTTGGAGGCTTTATTGGTAATGATTCAGAAGATGCCGGTAGTTGTGTTGGCAAGGTTAGGGACTCTAATGGTAATTGCATAGGTAGTACTGTATCCGATGATGTGATAATTGTACTGGTTGCAGGACTATTAGAAGCTGTCGCTATAGCAATGACATTTGAACGGTTTATATTCGCACCTTGGTAGCGCAAACTAAGGCCAATTAGCAGAGCGCCTAGAATGATATAAAAGCTGTATGTAATAATTTTCATAAAATACTTCCTCATAGAGATAAAACAGACTAATTAATAAGTACAGTGAAGCAATCTTACCCTCTGATTTTATCATAGACAGAAGGGGAGAAAATGCGTGGATAACTGGAAGAGATGACAAAATATCCAAATTAAATTAAAAACTGTTTTCAAAACCGATTTATTACAGTAGAATAGAATCAAACAAATTATATAAGGCTAAGGAGAGCAACTATGAAAATATTAGTTACTGGTGGTGCAGGCTATATTGCTAGTCATACAAATCTAGAGCTACTAAACTCAGGTTTTGAGGTAATAGTAGTTGACAATTTGAGTAATTCAAGCAGGGAGTCAATACGCAGAGTTGAGAAGCTGACCGGAAGGACGATAGGCTTCTATGAGGCGGACATTCTTGACAAGCAGACTATGAGAGATATTTTTCAGAAGGAAAAGGTGGATGCGGTAATTCATTTTGCAGGGTTAAAGGCAGTAGGTGAATCCTGTAATATTCCGCTCACATATTTCAGAAACAACCTAAGCGGTACAATCACCCTATTAGAAGTAATGCAGGAGGCCGGAGTGAAGAACATTGTATTTTCCTCCTCCGCAACCGTATACGGAGACCCCGAGACAGTCCCAGTTACTGAGGAATTCCCTCTATCAGCAACGAACCCTTATGGAAGGACCAAGCTTATAATAGAAGATATGCTCCGGGATCTCTATGCTTCTGATTCCTCATGGAATATAGTTATTTTAAGATACTTTAATCCGTTTGGAGCACATGAAAGCGGAGAAATTGGGGAGGATCCCAGTGGGATACCGAATAATCTGACTCCCTATATAGCTAAGGTGGCAGCAGGGGTATTAGAGAAGATCAATGTATTCGGAGATGATTATGATACACCGGACGGTACTGGCGTAAGGGACTATATTCATGTGGTGGATCTTGCTCTTGGACATATTAAGGCCATTGAGAAATTAGAAGAGAAGCCTGGCTTAGTTACTTACAATCTAGGAACGGGAGTGGGATATAGTGTATATGATATTATTCATAATTATGAAAAGGCCTGCCATAAGAAGCTTCCCTATATAGTAACAGGTAGGAGATCGGGTGATATTGCCGTATCCTATGCGGATCCGTCAAAAGCAGAGCGAGAACTGGGTTGGAAAGCAGAGCGAGGCATAGATAAGATGTGCGAAGATTCATACCGTTGGCAGAGCAAGTATCCCAAAGGTTATAGTTGATTTATAGGCATATTTTATGCAATATGACAGAAAATTTACGAAAAAATCATAACACTATTGACAAATTAGCTAAAATTTGTTAATCTGAATGAGGTTGGTACTGGAGAAGGTATTTACCAGAGGATTGAAGTTGGGGAAGCAAGAGGGTAGAATTAAAATAAGATTGGTTAAAACGTACGACCACAGGGACGTACCTTTTTGACCAATCTTATTTTTTAATTCGTGGAATTTAACACTTGAGTAAAGGTCTGTGGTGGATATCTACTTGATATTTATAGTACTTATTCAGTAAACCAAGAACCAAGAACCTTTTTTGCCAGAGCGTAGGTCTCATCATAGGTAAAAGCTCCGTGCTGTGCAATATCAGAGACACCATGAAGCATTGCCTGCTCAGGGGTATAGTCTGATAACTTATATAGTCCGTATTTGTAGTCAGCAGGACCGTGTTCATAATGAGTCACAATTGGAGTAATACTGGCCTCGCTTATATAGGTTTTGTCGGCATCCTTAGAAATTGTTATATTAGCAAGTCCTCCAAGCATTCTGGGGGCCTCTTTTTGATAGGACATGAAATTACCAAGTGAGTAATAAACAAGCATCCGATGCCCCGGTTCAGTTTCAACCCATTCTACCGGTTCGAGAACATGCGGATGAGTTCCGATTACCAGGTCAACACCAAGTTCGTAATATAATGCTGTTAGATCCTTCTGTATACTAGTGGCTTCATATACATATTCTGAACCCCAATGTGGAAATACGATAACAAAATCAGCTAATTCCTTAGCTTTTATTATATCCTTTGTCATTTGCTTTTTGTCCAGGAGATTAACAAGATAGGGCATTCCCTCCGGTAATTTATATCCATTTAAGCTATAGGTGTAATTTAGTAGGGCAAGCTTAATACCATTTTTTGTGACAATTGGAATAGTATCCTTATCCTCCTTGGTACCATTAATACCAAGTATCTTAATTTCGGGATAATTCGACCAAAAGGCTAAGGTATTTTCAACTGCTTTCAGCCCCATATCCATGGTATGATTAGTAGCATGTAGTACGACATCAAAACCGACATTAGCTAGTGCATCTCCAATTTCGGTCGGAGAGTTAAAGCTTGGGTATCCGGAATATGCAAAAGTGGCTCCACCTAGAATGGTTTCCTGATTAACGACAGCAATATCGGCTGCCGATATATCCTTAGCTAGGTTGGAATATAGGTGGTCGAAGTTATAGGAGCCATCCGCTTGCTTTCCGCTATTCACGACCTCAATATGGATCAGATTATCACCCACAGCCAGAAGCTTTACTTGATTAAGGTCATCCTCAGGATCAATTTGTACAGCATCCGATATTGTAGACACACTCTCATCGCTAATCAACGGAAATTGGCTCCATCTCACGAGAGAGCCTTCATTAAAGGTCCAGGAAGGGGTGTAGAGAGGGAAGGAAAACTCGTCTTCATAAT
>DATESP010000154.1:0-4277 GCA_035270645.1 Mobilitalea sp.
GTACTGTTTTTATATCCTTTGACTGTTCCTTAACCATCTCAAATAGCTGATTTAATTCTGTTCTATTATTAATGTTACCGAAACCAATTGCTCTTAAGTAACTATGCATTTATTTCACCTACCAATCTAATTAACCTAATACTAATTATATATTACGCTTTTATATGCACAATCATGTGCTAATTATTTATATCATATTTTAATATAATCCGCAAGACCCTGATTTAGGCTTGCTTTAACCCTAAATATGGCCCTTTTCCCGAGATATGCCTTACGGTTTTTCCACGTGAGGTTATATAATAAGGAGCGTTATCCACAAGTTTATGTGATATAGCCTTCCTATGTTCACAAGTTTATGTAATATAACCTTACTATGTTCACAACTTCCGTAAAAACAACTATCCCTGACATGTTAATCCCAGTATAGACTTAATCTACAATTGTATCCGTAATAAATAGTGTCAGTTCCTTAGTTAAGTCTTTTTCTTCCCATTCGGATGGCCTATTTCCGGCTTTATTCTTAATTATACGAATAACCGGCCTAGTTGGGCATTTGAGATTCTGCCTAAGAACAATCCCTATCTCTTCCTGATTTGTTATAACGAGCGCTCCAGTCGGATAAGCGGCCACAGAATCTACAAAAGCCTTAACCACATTAAAATCAAACTCAACTCCTGCTTGACTAATAATATAATCAATTGCATCATGGACCTTCATCTTAACAATTAAATTACCATAAACCCTGCTGTCGAATTCATCGCATACTGCTACAATCTTACTCCCAATCTTTATCCTGTCCCCTTTTAAATGAAATGGATATCCAGTGCCATCCATACGTTCGTGGTGACTGATAATAATATCCTTGGCAGTTGTTGATAACCACTCTACTTTCTCGACAGCTGAGTACCCGTATATGATGTGATTTTTTATTTCCTTCAATTCCTTTTGCGTACAAGTTTCGACAGATAGGTTACTATAATCCATACTAATATAAGTAAAGCCGATATCATGAAGTAGAGCACCGATTGCTATCTCCTTCATCTTTTTCTTTGGCAATTTTAATTTAATTGCTAATATAACGGATAGTGCACATACATTTAAGGAATGGGAGTAGGTACTTTCACTCTTATTTCGTATACTAGAGAGATTATACATAACTTCTGGTTGATTCATAACATCATATATTATCTCATCTACGACGATTTGTATTTTATCAACTTCAGTATCATTATGGTAGGAATATTTTAAGAGAATACTCCGAACAGCTTCCTGACACTGATCTTTAATCTGAATTTCAAGACTTTCCGTCAAGTCAACACCCTTAGAAATGTCATCTTCCACATATATAAATTCTACATTCAAATCTCTTAAACGTTGTACGTATTCTCTTTTTACAGTTGTTCCAGCGGTCATTAATATCGAATTATTAATATTAAATATATCTTTTGCCAATAACTCAGTCCCTTTTACGGAATCCAAAGAAATAATCCTCATAATAACCTCCATAATACTGTTGCAGCGTATGTCAGTACCTTTAGCTTAATCTCCTGTTAGTATCACGCTAATATAGTATATTTTCCTCTTATTCCCTACCAATTTCAATCATACAATGGCACTATGCCAACAATGCATATACGCTTGAACAGCTCATACATGGGAACATTACTTTCCATGGTCTTTAGGTTCGTAAAAGATCATGGCCTTTATCAGTATCATAGAAGCGAAACTATAACATTGATTTTTATTCTAGCACATAAGTTCTTGCTTTGTACATAAGTAACAAATAATACTTATATTTTTCAAAAATTCTATTGTTATTTATTTAACAATATCCTTTGACAAGGGAAAGTAATTCTGATATATTAAATGTAGAAACACACTGTCATATTATTATTAGTAAAGGAGAACGCTTATGAAAACTATAACACAACCAACACCAAAGGATCATGTAGATATGTTAGTTAAAAATGCTCTTGTTGCTTTGGATGAGTTTTTACGTCTTGATCAGGAAACTATTGATAATATCGTTCACGAAATGACTCTGGCTGGTCTGCAGAAGCAGCAGATACTTGCCAAAATGGCTATTGATGAAACAGGTCGCGGTATCTATGAGGATAAAATCACTAAGAATATATTTGCTACAGAATATGTATGGCATTCCATTAAGTATCAGAAGACTGTCGGCATAATTGAGGACAACGAGGAAGAAGACTATATGATTATTGCCGAGCCCGTAGGTATTGTAGCCGGTGTAACTCCTGTCACGAATCCTACCTCAACTACAATGTTTAAATGTTTAACATGTATAAAGACTAGAAATCCGATTATCTTTGGTTTCCACCCAAGTGCACAGAAATGTTCAATGGAAGCTGCAAAAACCTTATATGAAGCAGCTATAAAAGCCGGAGCACCTAAGTCCTGCATTCAATGGATTGAATATCCTTCCATCGACGCTACCAGAGAACTGATGAACCATCCCAATGTATCCATGATTTTAGCGACCGGTGGTTCTGGAATGGTAAAGCAGGCGTATTCCGCTGGTAAGCCTGCTCTGGGAGTTGGCCCCGGTAATGTTCCTTGCTTTATTGAAAAGACAGCTAATCTAAAACGTGCTGTTAATGACCTTGTTCTATCCAAGTCCTTTGATAATGGAATGATTTGCGCTTCAGAACAGGCTGCTGTCATTGAGGCACCTGTGTATACAGAGGTAATAGATCTGATGAAGAAAGCTGGATGCTATTTCGCTACCAAGGAGGAAATCAAGCTTCTTGAGCCTGTAGTCATCAACCCTGATACCGGAAATGTTAATCCTGCAATTGTCGGTCAGTCTCCTGCCCATATTGCATCGCTGGCAGGTATTATAATACCATCTGATACAAAGGTACTTTGCACGGAGATTAACGGAGTCGGTAAAGGTTACCCCTTATCAAAAGAGAAATTGTCTCCCGTACTTGCAGTAATAAAAACCGCTGATGTTGAGAAGGGCTTTAATCTCTGTGAGGAAATGGTTGAACTCGGTGGTTTAGGTCACTCTAGTGTTATTCACTCCACAGATGATAAAGTAATAAATTCTTTTTCCTCACGAATGAGAACTGGTCGTATTATAGTCAATTCTCCTTCAACCCATGGAGCAATCGGCGATTTGTATAACACAAACATGCCTTCCCTAACTTTAGGCTGTGGCTCCTACGGAGGTAATTCAACAACTCACAATGTATCCGCTGTGGATCTAGTTAATTATAAAAGAGTAGCAAAGAGGAGGGTTAATATGCAATGGTTCAAGGTTCCAAATAAAATATATTTTGAATCCGGTTCCACCGCATATTTATCAAAAATGCCCGGCATATCAAAAGCTTTTATTGTAACTGACCCAGCGATGACTGAATTAGGTTATGTTAATAAGGTATTATATCAATTAAGAAAACGTTCAGATTATGTCCACTGTGAAATCTTTGATCAAGTTGAACCCGATCCTAGTTTGGATACCATTTTAAACGGCGTTGAGGTAATGAATAAATTTAAACCAGATGTAATAATCGCACTTGGAGGTGGGTCAGCCATAGATGCAGCAAAAGGTATGTGGTTGTTCTATGAGGATCCAGATGCTGACTTTAAGAGTATGTCACTAAAGTTTCTCGATATCCGTAAACGTACTTATAAATTCCCGAACTTAGGTAAGAAAGCTCAGTTTGTTGCTATTCCAACCACATCTGGTACCGGTTCTGAGGTAACCTCGTTTGCAGTTATTTCGGATACAAAGGAGAACAAGAAGTATCCACTTGCCGACTATGAATTGACTCCTGATGTAGCAATTATTGATCCTGATTTTGTAATGAGTGTACCCAAGAAATCCACAGCCTGGACCGGAATGGATGTATTAACCCACGCACTTGAAGCTTATATCTCCGTTCTCGCTTCTGACTATACGGATGCCCTTGCAATCCATTCGATTGATATGGTATTCCACTACTTAAAAGACTCTTATGACCAGGGAGCTTCTAATCCTCTAGCAAGAGAGAAGAAGCATAACGCTTCCACAATCGCAGGTATGGCTTTTACTAACGCGTTTCTTGGGATTAATCATTCCATGGCTCATAAGCTTGGTGGTGAGTATCATGTTCCTCACGGCTGTGCCAATGCAATACTACTTCCTCATGTAATCCGCTATAATGGCGTAGAATGTCCTACAAAATTTACTTCCTATCCAAAATATGAAAGCTATATCGTTAGTGATAAGATTTTTGATTTGATGAAGCGTCTTGGGAGAAGCCCAAAAA
>DATESP010000155.1:0-2002 GCA_035270645.1 Mobilitalea sp.
TTATCTTAACACAAATGTATTAAATTAGTCAGCATAAAAATCTGCTATTAACGCATCGAATTGAGCAGATGCAGCTTCTGAAATCTCAATTGCCGAGATTGCTCCAAGTCCGCCGCCATCCATATTAGAACCATACTTAAAGCTTAAGCCTGGTACCTGATATAGAAGGGAACGAATACCCTGACCTTCAACCATCGGAATGATTGTTTCTTCAACTGACCTTGTATCTCTAGTAACTGTATAGTAATAAGAATAATCAGTTTCTTCATCTTCATAGCCAGGAATCGTTCCAACCCATTTGCTATATGCAAAGGCTACGGCATCAGCACGTTCTGCATCAAGAGTACTTGGCATAATTCTTACGTTACCGGTATACATAGTCTGCATCTTAGCAACTTCACTAGGTCCAACAGGGAAGAATACATATCCCCAGTCATCCTCCATATTCTGCAATGCTGAATTACGATACCATTCAGTAACCATCATAGCAGTTTGACCACCTACAAATGCACCTTCAAACCATGTGAAAGCAGCACCTTCAGGGTCTGGCATTATGTAACCCTTATTGAATAAGTTAACGGCAAACTCTACACCAGCTAGATATTCGTCTGAGTTCTGATTGTTCTCATATCTTCCTGTTGTCTCATTCAATCTTACATAATCGGAACCGTTGCTAAATACTGCAGCTTTAACTACCTCTACCTGCCAGCAACCGACACCGTATACATCAGTAATTCCATCAGCATTAGTATCTCTTGTTAAAGTAGAAGCAATTTCTTCAAACTTAGCCCAATTCCATTCTCCGCTCTTCTGTAGATCATATAATAAATCAGGTTCCAATCCTGCTTCTTCAAATAATCTCTTATTGAAGAATACGCCTAAACCTGGTGTCTGCTGATCTTCACTAAATCCATAAGCTTTTCCACCAACGGTCATAAATTCTGTCACGGGAGCATTCCAGATCTTACTAGTAAAGTCGAAGCTAGGTAAATCACTAAGTGGATAGAACAATCCCTGTTTTAGGGGTTCTGGTACAAACTTTGGATCCATGATAAAGATGTCAGCTAAAGGAGCTCCAGACATTGTAGATGTGATAAATAATTCCTGATATTCAGCCCATGCACCAATATTAGTCTGTTTTAAAGTAAAGTTATGTGTAGTCTGAATTTCTTCTCTATAAGCAAGTTGATCCTCTTCCTTTACTGTTGTCGGTGCCGCAGGTTCTTCAGTTGACCACCAATCGGCAACAACAATATCAATAGCTCCTAAATCTCTTGGAGGCAACGGTGTTGGAGTAGGAACAGCCATATCCTGATCCTTCTCCTCTGGTACATCTAAACTCACTTCTGGAGTGGGTGATATCTCTTCTATATCCTTCTTATCCTCTTCCTTCCCACAAGCAGTTAAAGCAAATACAGCTATTACAAGAAGAAATAATATTGTACTGATCCTTTTAAGTTTGATCATAATCCTCTCCTTATCCTTGTCTTCCTGATTTGATAGATTCTTCAGGGTTTTTGTATACCTTCCCAACTTTAGGTGAAAATATACTAGCTATATTGTAACAAATCACTATAGAATAAGCCAATTGATATTGACTTATTAATATTATAAGTTTATACTTATGATTAATCTAAATATATAGAATAATTTCTATAATTATAGTTTATGGCAATTGTTCTATACTACAAGGAAGGTATGCACATATGAACTCACAGCAGATCGAATATGTATTAACATTAGCAGAGGAGAAGAGCTTTTCGAAAGCAGCTCAAAGACTTTTTGTAACACAACCTTCTCTAAGTCAATTTGTGAAAAATCTTGAAAATGAAATGCATGCCCAGCTTTTTGACCGAAGTACATCGCCAATCCGTATAACCCCAGCCGGTATGGCATTTCTTGAGGCAGCTCGTAAGATTAAGGTGATTGAAGAAGGATTAGGCCACCAAATAGCCGATCTCACAGACCTTAAAACCGGAGATCTTAGATTAGGAACCAGTCC
>DATESP010000156.1:0-7988 GCA_035270645.1 Mobilitalea sp.
TTCATAAGAACTTTTTTCAATTCTTAACTGAGATTGTTCTAGCTTCTCAACTAAATCTGATACATGTCCCATACATTCTTGGGCTGCCCCAAGTTGTACTATTCTTTGGCTTATCATATCCTTCATTTTCATCCCCCGATATAATAATATGTTAATGATGTCACCTTATAAATATCTTCATAACTTCCTGGATGTTTCTAACTCCAATCAACTTAATGTTCTTTGCCTGGATATGTTCTTTGTTTGCCTGAGGTAAAATACACACTTCAAACCCCATCTTGGCGGCCTCGACTACCCTCTGTTCTGCCATGTTGACTGCTCGTATTTCACCGGTCAGACCAACTTCACCAAACACTATCGTACGATTGTCGATGACTATGTTCTTATAGCTAGACAAGATTGCTGATACTACAGCAAGATCTATTGCCGGCTCCGTAATTCTCATGCCTCCCGCTACGTTGATATAGGCATCGCAGTCTGACAACTGTAAATTCAATCGCTTCTCCAATACTGCCATCAACAGATTCACACGATTATAGTCCGTTCCTGCTGCGGTTCTTCTTGGCATGTTAAAATTAGTGCGGCATACCAATGCTTGAACTTCCACAAGAATCGGCCTTGTCCCCTCAACAGATGAGGATACCAGGGATCCGGCTTCCCCCTCTGGTCTTCCCTTCAACATATATTCGGAGGGATTCTTTACCTCAACGAGTCCGACACTTTGCATTTCGAATACACCGATTTCATTGGTGGAACCAAAACGGTTCTTTACTGCCCGGAGAATTCGGTAGGCGGCATAATTATCTCCCTCAAAATACAGAACAGTATCCACCATATGCTCCAAAACTCTCGGGCCGGCTACCATACCTTCCTTCGTTACATGTCCAATAATGAAAATGCTAACCCCAAACCCTTTCGCAAGCCTCATCAATGCTCCGGTAGCTTCCCTTACCTGGCTTACGCTTCCGGGTGCAGAGGACACCTCCTCCTTGAACATGGTTTGGATAGAGTCAATGACAACAATCTCTGGCTTATGCTTATGAATAGAATCCTCAATCAAATCCAGATTGGTCTCACAGAGGAGCAGAAGCTCGCCCTGAAATACCCCGAGCCTCTCTGCCCTCATTTTAATCTGGCTTAAGGATTCCTCACCTGATATATATAATACTTTTCTTCCTTTGTTTACAATCTCCCTACACATCTGCAAAAGCAGTGTAGATTTACCGATTCCGGGATCTCCGCCGACTAGTACAAGGCTTCCTCGCACTATACCGCCTCCAAGCACCCGGTCCAATTCTCCGATTCCTGAATCTATCCTGGATTCAATCTCTGACTTAATACCGGATAAAGGTTCCGGCTCACTGGCATGCCTGTTACCAGAAGATGTGCTACTCTTCTTTACAACCGGTTCTTCGACAAAGGTATCCCATTCTCTGCAGCCGGGGCATTGACCCACCCATTTCACAGATTCATAACCACAATCTTTACAGAAAAACACGGTTTTTGATTTCGCCATCTTAGAGTTTAACCACCTTTATAAATGCATTCTCATCTTCGCTAAGTTCTATTGAAAATACAAGCTTTCCACCTAAATTCGTCTTCATACTACCAAGAAATGATTCATTCTTATATAACTCGTAATCTTTTTCTGCTTCCAGCTCTAGAGTAATCTGTGCTGTATCTGTTCCAGCAACCTGGAATTTAATCTCATTTTCCTTAAGCTGCATATGATAAACGGTAGTTCCGGGTACTGATTCATAGACAAACATACCATTTCTCTCAAGCTTGGTAATCTCGTTATATGTTTTAACCTTGTATAAATCTCCCTCATGCTCAAAGTCAGAAGCCTTCGATTTTACATCCAGTTTATAATTGCCAAAGCTTAACGTCCCATCACTTTCCTTGCGAATTAATTCTTCAATAACAGCCATTGTATAGCCCTCCTAATAGTATTTATCAACATGTTTGTAACGGAAAACCATTAACTAAGCAAATCTGTCCGATATATCATCAGCCATGAAATCCCTTTTGAGGGATTTCACTGTACTGATGTATTAAATTCCATTATATACGATATTTAGACCAATTTCTACTATTTATGAAAATATTTGTCCTATTTCTAATTTATGATAAATTATTATGGTCTTCTATTTAGTACTTATCACAAGTTCATTGTCAAGGAATTCAATACTGACGGAATCTCCTTCTTTGATTGTGCCTGCAAGTATAGCTTCTGCCAGCTTATCCTCAATATTGGTCTGTATGGCCCGTCTTAACGGTCTGGCACCGTATTTTACATCATATCCAACCTCTGCCAGATGGGCAATTACTGCATCACTTGTCTCCATCGTGATATTCATCTGGGTTTTACATCTCTTTGCTATCGTGTTAACCATGATTGCAACTATACTCTTAATATCCTCCTTAGTCAGGGAGTGGAACACGATAATCTCATCAATTCGGTTAATGAACTCAGGTTTGAAGATCTTCTTGACCTCGTCCATAACACCTTCCTTCATCATTTTATAGTCTTCCTTACCATCAACAACTGAGGTAAATCCAAGCCTCTTCGGAGAAATGATGTTTTGAGCACCTGCATTTGAAGTCATAATAATAATCGTATTCTTAAAGCTTACCTTTCTTCCCTGTGCATCCGTAATGTGTCCATCATCCAGCACTTGTAAAAGGATATTAAAGACATCTGGATGTGCTTTCTCGACCTCATCAAATAGTACAACGGAATAAGGATTCTGCCTTACCTTCTCACTTAGTTGTCCGCCCTCATCATAGCCTACATAACCCGGAGGAGAACCTATTAGCTTGCTGATACTGTGTTTCTCCATGTATTCCGACATATCAACTCGGATAATAGAATTTTCACTGCCAAACATAGCCTCTGACAATGCCTTAGAAAGCTCTGTCTTTCCAACACCAGTGGGTCCAAGGAATAAGAAGGATCCTATCGGACGGTTCGGGTCTTTAAGTCCTACCCTGCCTCGGCGAATTGCTCTGGCTACTGAACTGACTGCTTCCTCCTGACCAACTACTCTTTGATGTAGTATATTCTCCAGATTCTTAAGACGTTCTGTTTCCTCTTCTGCGAGCTTCTTTACGGGAATCTTGGTCCAACTGGCTATTATCTCAGCGATTTCATTTTCACTCACTACCAGCTGTTGTTCCATTCTATGTTTATCTTCAAGAACCTTCTGTTTCTCTAGCTGCTCCTGGGCAGTTTCTTGCTGTTTCTTGATTTCCCCAGCCCTCTCATAGGCCTCCTGCTTGATTGCTTTTTCCTTCTCATCTTCGAGACGCTTAATCTCCTGTTCAAGTCCCTTAACCTCTGAAGAAGAAGTGTAAGTACTTAAGCGAACCTTGGAAGCAGCTTCATCCATCAAGTCAATCGCTTTATCAGGAAGATACCTATCGTTGATATAACGGCTCGAGAGCTTGACAGCTGCTACAAGGGCTGAATCTGTAATACGTACCTGGTGATGTGCCTCATATTTGTCCCTTAATCCAAATAATATTTGAATTGCTTCATCCTCAGAGGGTTCATCGACAACCACTGGTTGAAACCTTCTCTCTAGGGCCGCATCCTTTTCAATGTATTTACGATATTCCTCTCTAGTAGTGGCTCCAATAATCTGTAGCTCACCACGGGCCAATGAGGGCTTTAGGATATTGGAAGCATCAATTGCACCCTCAGCACCGCCTGCCCCTATTATGGTATGGAGCTCATCAATAAATAACAGGACGTTACCATCGCTAATAACTTCGCCGATAACCTTCTTTATTCTCTCTTCAAACTCTCCTCGATATTTGGAGCCTGCTACCATTCCTGATAAATCAAGAGTAACTACTCTCTTCTCCTTGATAGTATCGGGGATATTGCCCTCAATAATCTTCAATGCCAGCCCTTCTGCTATAGCCGTTTTACCTACTCCGGGTTCACCTACCAGACAGGGATTATTCTTCGTTCTTCTGCTTATGATCTGAACGACTCTCTGTATCTCATTTTCACGGCCGATAACCGGATCCAGCTTTCCTTCCCTGGCGTAATCGGTTAAATCGCGGCTATATTGATCCAGGGTGGGAGTTGATGACTTTACTTTCCCTTTACTCTTCCCCGTAGAATACTCGTTTTTCGCCGCGCTTAAGTCTATTCCTGAAGCAGTCAGAATATCAATAAATACCTTCTGTACGTTTACCCCCAGGGTATTTAACAGTCGGACTGCAATACAGTCTGACTCTTTAATTAAAGCAACCAGGATATGCTCTGTCCCTACCAATTGGGCTTTAAATTTAGCTGCTTCCTTATTACTTTGGTCTAAGATTCTCTTAGCTCTTGGGGTAAAGCTCCCTGCATCCATCATTTCAACACCGCTGTTGGGTGCAATTAATTGATTTACTAAGTCTAGAACTTTTTCTACAGTAACACCATTTTCCTCCAAGATCTTGGAGGCAACACCATCCGCCTCCATTAAGCCAATCAGAAGATGCTCTGTTCCGATATAATTATGTGACAGGCGATATGCAACTTCCCTAGCTAAATTGATTGCGTTTTTCGCATTTTCAGTAAATCTATCATTCATCCTTTATGTCCTCCTATCTGAACTAGTACCGTTTATATTAGAATTGTAGGTAATTCATTTCTTATATATTCAGCCCTTGACTGATCTCTTGTCTTACTACCTACATTTTTTCCAAGTGTCCATTGCAAGCTTCCTGGTTGAACACCCATCATCAGTTTGTGGATATTAAATTCTCTTTCAAAATGAATTAATCCACAATCAGCTCCAAATTTCAGCTGTGATAGTAGGGCCATGGAATCCTCAGAAGATATCTGTCTTGAATACTTTAGTATACCGTAGGATCTGTATACCTGATCCTGTAATTCATCAGAATTCATTGACAGCATATATTCTCTTCTCTTTCTCTCCTGCTTAACCACCTGGGTCACAATTCTATTTAGATTATCTATGATCTCACGTTCTGAACTTCCGAGAGTCTTCTGGTTTGATATCTGATAGATACTTCCAAGACTCTTCGTGCCCTCTCCATAAATGCCGCGGATGGTCACTCCGTATTTCCCTACCTCTTCTATCAACTTCGATATCATTCTGGCAGAGCTTAGTGCCGGTAGGAATACCATACAAGAAGCGCGCATCCCCGTTCCTACATTGGTAGGGCATGCTGTCAAATAGCCATATTTCTCATCAAAAGCAAAATGTAGCTTATCATATGCTATATCGTCAATCCTGTCAGCTTCACCATAGGCCTTCTCCAAATTCATACCACCCACGATTGCCTGAATTCTTACATGATCCTCTTCATTGATCATGATGCTTATGGTCTCATCCTCTGATAGTATTAGCCCCGTAGTCTGCTGTTTCTCTGCTAGAAGTGGGCTTACGATATGACGTTCCACCATGGCTGACTTATCGATATCGCTAAGGGTACTAATATTACAAGAATAATATCTTCTATTATTTTTCTCGACAAGCGAGCTGGTTATATCCTTGACCTCATTAACCAAAGGAATTGCCTGTTCCTCCGAAATCTCAGGAGAGAACAGATAACCCTCTAAGTTTCTGGCCAATCTAATACGGCTGGAGATAACAACATCGCTATCCGGAACTATTTCTTCATACCACTTAAGCATTGTTGGTCTCTTCCTCCTTCTTCATCTGTCGGATTAAATCTCTTAATCTTGCGGCTTCTTCGAACTCTTCTTTCTCGATAGCCTCCTGTAGCTTTAGAGCAAATCGCTCTGCCTCAGTGAGATCCTTTAGTATTCGGTCCGTTGAAGATACATAACCCTTGGGACGTTTTCCCATATGAACTTCTGCGCCCTGTATTCCTCTAAGGGTTTTACTTAATTCCTTATGAAAGCTCCGGTAGCAGTCCGCACAGCCAAACCGTCCTTTTTGCAAGAATTCCTCATATGTGGTCTTACATTTATCGCAGACAATATCAGGTTTGACTATCCCCTGCTCCTTCGTGTCGTTGGTGTTATAAGCCTCTAGTAAAGTAGAAAGTAGATCATTTAAAGTCAATTCACTGTTGAGTAAGGGCTTCTCCATTTGGAAGGATGTGTAGTCTGTTGCACATTCCTCACATAGATGCTGTTCCTTCTTCATACCATTAATAATCTCTGTATATAGGATCTTTGCATCTCTTTTTTGGCATCTGTCGCATAACATAACAATTACCCCCTTTCGAATTCACTAAATATATGGTCCACGATATCATGAGCATCCTGACAACTTATGTTTTTACAAATTGCCTTTGCTAAAACAGCTCGTAAATCTACCTTCATTTCTTCCAAAGCTTGAAGCTTATTTGTATCGATTGCTATAACTGCTCCTTTTCTCCGGTCAAGCTTTACATAGCCTTCCTGTTTAAGGATAGTATACGCCTTGTTAACGGTATGCATGTTGATTCCTATATAATCCGCCAGTTCTCTAACTGAGGGCAGGTTATCGCCCTCTTGAATCCTTGCGGTAGCAATACTATATATAATCTGATTCCTTAGTTGAATATAGATTGCCTCATCACTATTAAAATCAATTTCAACATACATTTAACCACCTCATTAATATATAATCTTAGTTATATCTGTTATATATATAGTATAACAGTCATTTTATTATTGTCAATATCTTTTTCTTTTATCCCTTTTGTTTTGTAACTTCATGTATAGGCGAATTGATATCACAATCAAGACAGCGCAGACTACGCTGAGCAGGGTAATGATAATAACTGCCTTCATCAGATTGGTACGGTACTCTTTCTTCAGTGCTGTAATGTCCGAATTTACTTCAGCCGCCTCAACATATCCAAATGGACTATCAGCAGTATATCTTTGCAGGGTCTTCTCAACCCTATCATATTCATAGAAACCAGCCTCACCATGTTCATTTTCAGCATAAATTAGGAGAAAGTCATATGCCGGATTGCCTTTAGGATAATAAGTATTGATGGAAATTCCGGAAATAATCAATGTACTCTTAATATATTCATTCGGAATAGCAACCTCGCTACTCGGTTCAACTAGTTTATACTTTCCACCGTAAACTGCAAATATTTCCCCATCCATTTTAACTACTTCAAAGGTTCCAAGTTTTGTATCAGGTTTTATCTGAGTATCCTCTGGATCTTCTCCTTCAGGAGGCGCTACTTCACGTATTGCTTTTATAGTATATTTTATGTCAGTTCCTGTTTCTGCTATCACAGTAATGACAATTATATTTTCCCCCTCTTTCAAGGAATCATTACCGCTAATTTTAATTATTGATTTCTCATCCTCTGGCTTTGCATCAACAATCAGCTTTGTAGTCTCATATCCTAATGTCGTAGTATATTCAAGTATGTTTTTGTCAAAAGCCGGATCTAAAACTGATGGGCTTATCCTTAAAGCACTTAAGCTTGCATTATCTGAGGCAGTCTCGGCTGCCTTTACAGAAATTGTTAATACGTTACTTGAGACCGGCATCTCATTGTCATCGTCAAAATCATAAACTTTAACTCCCCGATCCATAAATGCTATATCTACGGTCCCAACCTTTAGTGTCTTGAATTCAAGGGCATACTTCCGATTAAAGTCTCCCTCCATAACATTATTGTTCAAAATTTTCAAGAAGCCGCTGCTGCCTGCAATAAATGAACTTCCCTCTTGATATTCCAATATATTCTCGTCGTAAGTAAGATTTGCCTCAAAATCTCCAATCAAAGTGTCAGAGTCAATATTGATATAAACCATAACACTTTCACCTATCGTAATATCATTACTGTCTGCCGTAATTTCTATCTCTGCACTAGCCGCCAGGCAAGTCTGTGAACTCCAGAAAACTCCCATAACCGCCAACATCAATATAACTAACCCAAATTTCAAATAATTCCTTCTATTCCTCGTCTTCATCTTCTTCAACCCTCCGTACTTCTCATACTGTTATTTATCTTTATAATAAATCCGTGCTTTATATCCT
>DATESP010000157.1:0-5161 GCA_035270645.1 Mobilitalea sp.
TCTGTCTCCGAAATCCGAATGGGTCTTGTAGTATACATAACTATAGTCTTCAAGTTCAAATCCTCAAATTCCAAAAGTCGTTTAAATATCGAATCCTTTCCTGTAGCGCTTTTTCCGACTATTATGTATATTTTAGCCATCGTCCCTGTCCTTTCCTATAACCCTATACTATATAAGATAAAGCATTAGCTTATCGGCATATAACCTCAATACGATTCTTACCTTCACCGATAAGACCAGTTACATTCAAGCCATCTTTTCGGGCAAAATCAATATATTGAAGAAATAACTCATCAATCCTCTCCCCCGGTACCAAAAGTGGAATACCCGGTGGATATATACTTACAAAGGATGTTGATACCCTGCCCTCGCTCTCGGAAAGCATCACATTCTCAGTCACTTGATCCATTGCTTCAAAGGGAGACATAATCTGTACCCGTTTTTCTATTTCAGGGTCTGAGCTAATACTATCCGACCTCTTCCTCTTATCATCGGTTTTCCTATCAATCTCTGACAATGCCGCCCCAAAGCGGGCAAATCCCTCATCAGTATCGCAGATACTCGTCATAGCCAATATATAATCCTGTGCTTCCATCTCCATCACGATATGATATTCTTCCCTAAGCCTAGTTGAAAGCTTGTGCCCAGTTAGATTGGAAGCCCCAACCATAATAATAAGCTTGGAGGGATCCAAGTCGTAGACACCCTTCGGGCCTATTACACTTCTATTCATAAGCTGCAGTTGGTGTAGCGTTTGCATCGACTTGTAGAATTGTTCCAGTCTTTTATGAAAAGCCTCAAACATTTCCCCTGACTTTTCCTCTAATAAACTGACACAGCGATCAATTCCTGCCATCAGTATGTAGGAAGGGCTACTGCTTTGGAATACTTCCAGATATTGCTCTAGCTTGCGTTCAAGCGGCTTATGGTTACAATGCAATACAGCTGTTTGAGTAAAGGATGGAAGTGTCTTATGAAGGCTTTGTATCACCAGATCCGCTCCCAACTTAACCGCGCTTTCAGGAAATGCTTTATGAAATCCAAAGTGTGCCCCATGGGCTTCATCAACTAGAAGAAGGGCTCCATAGCGATGCGCAGCTTTAGCAATTGCCGCGATATCCGATACCACTCCCTCGTAAGTCGGTGATGTTATTACCACAAGACGTATTCCTGGGTGGGAGGCAAGCATGTCCTCAACAGTAGTAGCTAAAATTCCTCCTTGGACCGGTGTTCCAGCTATCCGCTCCGGATAAAGATAATAGGGTCTTAACTCCCTTAGGAGAATGCCATGGTAAACCGACTTATGGCAGTTTCTCGCGATAAGAATCTGATCTCCTTTAACAGTCGCTGCGGATATTGCTGCAAGTATTCCCGCTGTACTGCCATTAACAAGTAGGTAAGATTTCTCAGCCTGATAGAGGTTACTTATGCGTAATGAAAGATGCTTTAATACTTCCTTTGCCTGATGTAGATTGTCAAAGCCTTCTATCTCAGTAATATCAATCTCATAGGGGTTTATCATAGACATAAGCTTAGTGTTTCGTTTATGTCCCGGCATATGCATGGGATAATAATCCTCACTACTATATTGCAACAATTTCTCATAAAGCCGATTCATCATATCGTAAGCTTCCGTCGTGAGGCTTCCTTCTCGGATTTATGTTGATACATTTTCTCGTCAGCCACGCTCAGACAATCCTCAATTCGAGTATCTTCGTCTGGCAGTGTAATACTCCAGCCATAGCTAACTTTCACTATAAATCCAAACATTCCATTTTTATTAAAGTTCTTAATCACATTCTCAAAGCTATCTATAAAATGCTGCATTTTAATTTCATCATATTCCATCCCAATTACAGAGAACTCATCTCCGCCCATACGAATGCAAATCTCATCATCCTCAGAGGCAGCCATAAGTGCATCAGCAACGGTTCTAATTGCAATATCACCACCCCCGTGGCCAAAATTATCATTAATTCTCTTCAGGTTATCCATATCTGCGCTGAATACCATCAATGTACTTTGATTCTCAACACTTCGGGATAAATATTTCTGTCCTAGAGTCTGAAGCCCTCTTCGGTTATACAGACCTGTAAGCTCATCCTTAACATACATATCCTCAAGTCTGAAAATTAATCGATTAAGTTCACTGTGTATCTTAATATTCTCTAAGGCATTGCATACATTGATAAGCCAACCCTGATAAGAAGCTTTGTAAGCCTGCGGTTCACTAAAGCTAATTGCCGAGTAGCCATAACCTTTCTCTAAATGATGCAGAACATTAAAGAAAAACACCTGTGGGCTGTCATCTATATAAATAGGTGGAAGTAAATCCTTTCTATCAAACTGTATCTTAGGCAGGCTCTCTCCATTTTTAAAGCCAAACTCCATAATAATATCCTTCGTTATTGCATCGCTGGTAGACTTATTGCTTTCATTGTATGTGTCCCAGCCTTGCTGCAGACACATGTAAAAAGAAGAATAGTCTTTAACTAGTTTAAGAGATGAGGATAGCTTCTTGTCGAGTAGCTCTAGCTGAGTTACCCCAGTTAAGTCAATGGACATATTTGCATTTTCAGAGATTGCTTTGTCCCTATCCTCCAGCTCATATGCAATACTATTCAGTTTCTTTTCATTGTTATCGGCATCTACCTTTTTACATCCGCAAGACTCTCGGAAATAAGTGGTTCCATTGAAAAATGTGGTTTGTTCCTGTGTTACCCCAAGGTTATGTCGGTGTATCTTGTCTATCGCCTCAATGCCCATATCGTATACTGGCATACTTACCGTCGTTAGAGATGGACTGAAATCTTCCGCCATTTTAATATTATCGCAACCAGATACAGCAATGTCTTCGGGAACACGATATCCTCTTTCTACCAACGCTTTACAGACTGTTATAGCCATAAAATCATTCGCGCAGACAATCGCCTCCGGTATTCTTGATGGATCAGAAAGCCAGTAGTCAATAGCATCATATCCCATTTCTTTCCAAAAATCCCCGTAGTAAATCCGTTCCTCCTCGACTGGAAAATTATGTTCCTGAAGAATCCGTATATAGGTATTCCGCCTGTCAAGAGATACCGAATTTCTCTTTTGACCGGTTAACATGTTGATTTTCGTAAATCCATGCACATTAATAAAATGATTAATTATATCATCCAATATAATACAATCATCAACAACAACATTGTAATAATCAACTATATCCTGACGCACACTTACCACGGGGCATTTACAGTATTTCGCAATATTTTCGCGGATTATATCACCATATCCACGAGCATATAGGGTATCTGCTAACAAAATAATGCCATCAAAATCCTCATATCTAGGCAGAGCGGCTAAATTAGTTTCACCCATCTCATATCCAAGTTCACCGTTTCCAATAAAACTAGTAAAGAAGGCAACATTATATCCCAGTTCCACAGCTCGCTTGCAGATTCCTTTCACCAAGGTATCCTGAAATTCATGATAAATCAGTGCCATAAAAACACCAATTGTTTTTCTTCCATTTTCAAACATATAAATCCCCCTACATTTGTCCTATCAATTATATAGGATTCCCTCATAAAACTCCCTGATTATATATCAAAATATTATTATACAGCCCAAGTATATGTAGATAAAAGTAGTACATTATTACTATATAACAATTATCAGTCAAAAACAAGTTATCACAATAATTTTTTATAAATAAACAGCTTTAACCTGTCCTTTTCTAAGATTCAGGTTAAAGCTGTTATGTTGTATCTACTTTATTTAAGGTGATTTGCTTGTAAATTGCGTGCTTCCTTATCATATTTTTGCTGGTACATCCTAGAGTCTGCTACAATCATGCAATCCTCAACCGTGGTATTCTCGTCTGGTAAAATCAAGCTCCAGCCATAACTTACATATACTCCAAATTCATATTTACCGCTCTTGTTAAATTTATCTAGCTCATCAACGAATTTTCTAACAAATTTATCAATCTTTTCTTCATCATATTCGAGACCAATAACTGTAAATTCATCACCGCCACACCGTAAACAGATCTCATCATCGTCTGCTGCCTTCTGTAGAGCATCCGCAACCGCTTTAATAGCGACATCACCGTTACTATGACCATAATTGTCATTAATCTTCTTCAATTTATCCATATCTGCGGTTAAAAACATCAGCTTAATCTTCTCGGCAACTGCTTGTTTAAGATACTGCTGTCCAAGAGTTTCAAGACCGCGACGGTTATATAACCCGGTAAGATCATCCCTGATATACATATCTTCAAGCTTGTATACAAGCCTATTTAGCTCACTGTGCACCCTTACATTCTCTAATGCGTTACTGACATTTATCAACCAGGCCTGGAAGGTAAGCATGTAAGTCTGAATACTCTCAAATCTCATTGCAATATAGCCAAAATCAGTGCCCTGATGATGTAGCATAGCAAAAAAGAAAATCATCGGTTCATCGTCTACAAATTCACGGGGAATCAAATCCCTTCGCTTAAATCTTATCTTACTATAATCTTTTCTATTTTTTATTCCAATCTCCATTCTCATATCATCGCCATATATAGTGGTATCCGTATCTTCATCATCATCGCGATAATTCTGCCAATCCTTCCGGAGGCAAAGATAAAAATCAGTAAAACCGACATTTTCATAAACGTAATATCTTATACTACCGCTAATCTCATCTAGTTTTGTGAGACCAGTTAAATCAGCTGACATATAAGCATTCCGGCTAATAGCTCGATTCAAAGAATCTGTCAGATCAATATAGTATCTCTTACGCTCTTTATTCTCGTCCTGTCGGTCGAATTTACACCCGCAGGATTCCCTGTATATAGAAATAGTCCTAAGATAAATATTTTGTGGCTGCTCTATCCCTTGATTGTGTCTCTCCACTATCTCCACTGCTTCAGTACCCATATTAAATACCGGCATATGTGCAGTTGTAATTGCAGGAACGTATTCAGCTGCATCTACAACATCATCACATCCGGAAACTGCTATCTGTTCAGGGACTGAGATACCCCTTGCCGCAAGAGCATTACTTACAGTAACAGCCATATAATCATTTGCACAGATAATAGCCTGTGGTCGTTCCAAAGGACTATTTAACCAGTGTTCAACTGCATTATAGCCTTCCCTCTTCCAGAAGTCACCATAGTAAA
>DATESP010000158.1:0-10403 GCA_035270645.1 Mobilitalea sp.
TAAACAATATTATATGTAAATACAGTTATAGAAGGGAGTTGATGATATGATATTTAATACCGGTTCAGCATTACTCGATGCTATTGTACTTGCTGTTGTTTCAAAGGAACCGGAAGGAACCTATGGGTACAATTTAACACAGGAGGTCCGAAAGGCAATAGAAGTATCAGAATCAACCTTGTATCCGGTGTTAAGAAGGCTTCTAAAGGATGATTGCTTGGAGGTATATGATTTAGAATTCGGAGGAAGAAATCGAAGATACTATAAGATAACTGACAAGGGTATGATTCAGCTTAGGTTGTATATGGATGAATGGATATGTTATTATAAGAAGATCAATTATATATTTGAAGGAGTGAAGTAGATGGCTAGGATTAATTTTATGAAAGAGCTCGAAAGCTTATTATCAGATATCCCAATAGAAGAAAGAATCGAAGCACTTCAATATTATAATGATTACTTTGAGGATGCTGGAGCAGATCATGAAGATGAAATCATAGCCGAGCTTGGTTCGCCTAACAAAGTTGCCGAAATTATTAAGGCTGACTTAAGTGTTAACGGTATTGATCATGAGAATAGGGGTTATTATACCGAGAAGGGATATCAGGATACTGTTTATAAGGATGAAAAGTTTGAACTTGTAAATTCTACAGAGAAGAAAGCACAGGATAATACTACAAATGATCAGACTGACAATTCAGGATATAAGGAAAATCAACAGACAGCTGGAACTGAAAGTAGACAGCAAGGCAATAACACAAATATAGCACTTATTATTCTACTGGCGATCTTTGCAATTCCAATCGGATTCCCGCTGGTAATAGCGTTTTTTAGTATCGCATTTGCTTTTATGATAACCATTTTTGCTTTAGTATTCAGCTTTGGATTAGCTGGAATAGTGATGATAATTGTCGGGGTCGCACTGTTTATCCTTGGTATTGCGCAAATTCACATTCCGCTTGCTTTAGCTGGCCTATGTGGAAGCGGCTTACTCGTTTTTGGCTTGGGCATATTGTTTACATCCTTCAGCGGACTTATATGTAAGAAGCTGCTCCCAGCCATGATTAAGGGAATTGTGGCAGTATGCAGAATCCCCTTTAGGAATAGGAGTGTGGCAGCATGAAGATATTTGGTAGGGTATGGTTGGCAATAGGATTAATATCGGTAGGCTTGGGAATATGTCTATTGATTCTTGCGACCTCGGTCGGGTTGAGAATAGATGGAAGGGATACATACTCTTTTGATGAAAGCTATGCCAATGTAAAGTCACTCGATATTCAGTTTGATTATGGGGAAGTTAATATCGTAGAGGGTGACACATTCATGGTCTCTTCAGATAGCCTATTAGAAGATGGTGAATTTGAGTCTGTGGTGTTGGATGGTGTATGGACAATTAAGGAGAGTATAAATCAGAAGATCAATATATTCGGATGGAAAATTCCTATGTTGACTTTCAGTGGAACTGATTTTCTACAAGAAATAACGATTACAGTGCCTAAGGGTTTTATCGCTGAGAACGTTCATTTGGAGCTGGGAGCAGGTGTACTGAAAGCAGACGTAATCCGTTCAAATACCGGCTACTTTGAAGTTGATGCTGGTGAAATGAGTATAAATCAATTAGAGGTTTCACAGGAGTCTAGTTATAAGATTGGGACCGGATATATTTCACTTGAGGATGTGGAAGTGAATAATATAACTATTGATTGTGGGATAGGGTATGTTGATATTGCAGGCATTGTCAACGGTGACAATAAAGTGAGCAGCGATATAGGAGCAGTCAATCTGGATTTAGTCGGGAATTCTGATGATTATGCATATAGGATTGACTCTGGCATAGGAAATGCTATAATTAATGGGAAAGGTTACCATCATAAGAACTTTGGTAGAAAATCAAATAAAATATACAGAGGAAGCTTTGATATTGAATGTAACATCGGCCAAATTACCTTGGATATTTATTAACAGATGAAGTAATAAAAAACTAAAGTCTTATGAACTAATTGCTAATATGAATTTGAAAGGAGAAATAAAGATGGAACAGAAGAAGCTATATAGGTCTATGTCTAATAAAATGATTTGCGGAGTGTGTGGGGGGATCGCTGAATATCTTAATGTTGATCCAACCGTAATACGATTGCTTTGGGTTATTTTCAGCTTTTTCGGTTTGGGTATTTTAGTATACATCATTGCAGCTATCATTATGCCGGTTCGATAATATAAGAGTATAATAGTACAAAAAACAGGCTGCTTCAAAGAGTACAATCCGACGATATTCCGGATATTACTGTTTGAGCAGCCTGTTTTAAAACCAAGATGATGAATGTTAGGTTATACAACCTTTGTAATAATCTCGACAATCTGTTCCGCTTCGAAAGGTTTCACGAGAAATTCTGCAGCACCGTATTTGATGGCGTCAACCATCTTTGTCTTTTGTCCGGCAGCTGTAACCATTACAATCTTGGCACTCTTATCTTGCTGCATAATAGTTCTAAGTGCCTCCAAACCATCCATAACTGGCATAGTGATATCCATTGTGGTTATGTCGGGATGTAATTCATTGAATTTGATTACACCATCTTCTCCATTGACAGCTTCTCCAACAATCTCATGACCATTTCCTTCTAAAATGCCTCTTAGGATTTTACGTGAAGTCCTGGAGTCGTCGACTAAAAGTATCTTTGCCATGTTTATTTACCTCCTAATTTATCTCAACCTCATTATTCATTGCAACAAGTAAGTCAGATTGTTTTCCGTTAATAACTATAGGAATAACAAAGAAATTTTTCTGTGATGCAATCTCTTTATCTGAATAGAATAGTGGAGGAGTCATATCAATATGTACGTTCTCTTTGCTTGATTTTGAAGCAAATAGTCCATTAGAACAATTTATAAACTCACATACAGAATCGTAAGAATCTTCGTCCATCTCAGTAAATACTTCCTTCGCAAAAGGATTAGCAATTTCTAAGAGTTCTTTGTCTTTGCATGCAAAACCGACAAATATAGAATGGTCTCCAATCATTCGTTGACAGGAAAGGCTTCCAAATGAATATGCTTTTGTCATATATGCCTTCTTTAATAGAAGGTTACTATTGATAAAACGCACAACATTTCTTATAGCTAGGCTTATGCATTCACCAATGACGGGAATATCAATATCCACAAATATCGGAATAATTCGGTCAATGTCGCCGGATTTTAATGCGTCCAGATCGGAGTCCGTTAAATTGTAATCCTTTTTAAAGGAGTCTAGCGTTCCTTCTATCTCGTTCAAGGTTAAAAAATTGTGGTTTGTCAAGGTTTGTATGAATTTTAAATAGGGATTACCCTGCATATTAAGTAGGTGATTCACTTCCTCCGCTAACAGATAACCCTTCTCAATTGCAATATCTCCAAACCGCTTATCCATCTGTTTTTGCAATTCATTTACATCATCAGCTTGTTTCGTAGTTAACAATTTCTCTGCAACAGCAATCAGTCCTAATTTTGCACTTGAATTATGCTGATCTTCCATTACTATATTCAATTGTGCTTGAGAAATCTTATTCTTTTCTACTAGGTAATTTCCGAAGTACTGACCGAACATACTATTTCTCCTTTCGTAATACAATTCCCTCATAACACTCCCAATAAAAGACATATTGCTCTCTGTCTATCAGTGAACCCCATATTTCTGCTTTATTTATATTTTTCACTGTTGAATGTTCATATAATATATAATATACAACAAAACAGTAAAAAAATATAGTCTTAAATTCAAAATATTACATATTTCTCTGTTTTTATTTAATAAAATGATAATTTATTCATTTTTATGAGTAAAAGATATTTCAAGGGTTGAGAATAGCTACTAAATCAAATTTTAGGATGACATTTTTGACCATCTATGATAAAGTATTGCTAAAGTAAAATGAAACAAATTGTACTGGAGGCCAATATGAAAAAGATAATTGATTTGATAACCGATGAACTAACTATGGCTTTTAAAGAAAAGGGCTATGAAGAGAAATATGGCTTTGTTACCTTATCTAATAGACCGGATCTATGCCAATACCAATGTAATGGAGCTCTTGCTGCAGCTAAGCAGTATAAGATGGCTCCGATTAAAATAGCGGAAGAAATCACCGAGCTGCTTAAGGACAACACAAAATTTAGTGAGATTACGGCTATCATGCCGGGCTTTATCAATATATCATTAAGCGAAAAGTTCCTCTCTGATTATCTCAATGAGATGCGAAATACTGAGGCCTATGGCTGTGATAAGGAAAAAAATCCCCAAATAGTAATCATCGATTACGGCGGGCCAAATATCGCAAAGCCGCTACATGTTGGACATATGCGTTCAGCAATTATCGGTGAGAGTATTAAACGAATACTTAAGTTTATGGGAAATAAGGTTATCGGTGATGCTCATTTAGGTGATTGGGGTACTCCTATGGGTCTGGTAATTGCAGAGTTAAAGAGAAGAAAACCTAAGCTTGCATACTTTGATGAAAGCTTTACTGGAGAATATCCGACTGAGGCTCCCTTTACCGTATCTGAACTGGAAGAGATATATCCAGCAGCTAGCGCATACTCCAAGGAGAACCCAGAATTTAGAGAGGAAGCTAAGCAGATTACCTATCTGATGCAAAATGGACACAGGGGCTATATGGCACTGTGGCACCAGATGCAGGAGGTCTCCGTATCTGATTTAAGGAGGATTTATGAAAATCTTAATGTTTCCTTTGACCTGTGGAAAAAGGAAAGTGATGCGCAACCTTATATTCCTGAGATGATTCAATATTTAAAAGAGAATGGATATACAAAGATTAGTGATGGAGCTCTAGTAGTAGAAGTAAAGGAAGAGTCGGATACAAAGGAAATTCCACCCTGTATGATATTAAAAACAGATGGAGCGACCCTATATAATACTACGGATCTGGCAACCATTGTGGAACGAATGAAATTATTCTCTCCGGACCGTATTATCTATATTACAGATAAGAGACAGGAGCTATATTTTGATATCGTATTTCGCTGTGCAAGGAAGACACAACTGGTCAAGGAGGATACGCAGCTGGACTTCATCGGCTTCGGTACGATGAACGGCAAGGATGGTAAACCCTTTAAAACCAGAGAAGGCGGAGTAATGCGTCTGGAGTATTTGATTAAGGATGTCAATGACGCTGTATATGCTAAGATTATGGAAAATCGGAGTATGGAAGAAGAAGAGGCTAATAATGTAGCTGCTAAGGTAGCACTAGCTGCACTAAAATACGGGGATTTGTCCAACCAAGCTACGAAGGACTATGTGTTTGATGTGGATCGGTTTACCTCCTTCGAGGGAGATACCGGACCATATATTCTATATACTATAGTAAGGATTAAATCAATACTTGCTAAAATCAATGAACAAGGAATTGAGGTGAATACTGGAAAGACTATTCTTCCTGCCTCAAGCGGCACTGAGAAGACCTTGATGCTTGAAGTTACGAAGTTCAACGATATGATAAGTGCGGCGTATATGGAAACTGCTCCACACAAGCTATGTCAATATATTTACGATTTAGCCAATGCCTTCAGTAGCTTCTATCATGATACGAAAATCATTACTGAGGAAAATGTGGAAAAACGTGCTTCCTGGATTATACTAATTACCCTGGTTCGGGATATTTTACTGACCGGTATTGATTTGCTTGGAATTGAGGCTCCAGATAGAATGTAATCTAGTCTTAATCTCGAAAGTGTATCTCTCTTTTCTAAGAATGGTTTTACCCATTCCCTTAGCTGGATTGGCAGATTTGCAATATGGAGGCATAAGAATGTACCGTTTAATTTCAAAATTAGTTGTATATAAGAACCTAGGCGAAGAATGTATTCTGTTCCGATTGGCAGAAACTATTAAGACATTTGACAGCCTTGAAAAGGATAAAAAGGATATAGAGATTGAGAAGGAAAACATCACCTCTGATATCTACTCGCTTATCAATGAACTGCTGGATATTGCTACGATTTATGGTTTTGACACCAATTTATGGCATAATTATCTTAGCTTTCTTTTGATTAACAGCGAAAACCCCTTCAGTATCACCTGCGAGAAAGTCGGGGCAAAGCAGGGTACGGTAAATCAGTTTGCTAAGGGGGATTTCAAGGTCTTCAAGGCATTGTTTGATTATGATTTCGAGTCTATAGAACAAGAGCTTGGCATCAATTGTTTCTCGGTTATTTCTAATTATCATGCAATTGAAAAGAACAGTGGGAGATATAATAAGAATGTCAGCGATAAAGTAAGGCTTCTTAGCAGTAAAATTGAGATTGCTAAGGATGAGAATGAAATATTTGGAATGGTCACAGATTTCTATCTACATTATGGCGTAGGTAAATTTGGTCTGAATAAAGCGTTTCGCATAAATAAAGAAAATAGACAGGTCATGATATCTCCGATTACTAATACTCAGGAGATTATGCTATCTGATTTAGTAGGCTATGAGTTGCAGAAGAAGAAGCTGGTTGATAATACCAAAGCCTTCATAGAGGGAAAAAAGTGCAACAATGTCCTTTTGTTCGGAGATAGCGGTACCGGTAAATCCACCTCTGTAAAGGCGATTTTAAATGAATATTATCCTCAGGGACTCAGGATGATTGAAATATATAAACACCAATTTGAGGATTTATCCTCTGTCATTTCCCAGATTAAGAACAGAAATTATAAATTCATCATTTATATGGACGATTTGTCTTTTGAGGAGTTTGAAATTGAATATAAGTACTTGAAGGCAGTTATTGAGGGAGGCTTAGAAACAAAACCGGATAATGTCTTGATTTATGCTACCTCTAACCGAAGGCATTTAATACGTGAAACCTGGAGCGATCGCTCGGATATGGAGGTTACAGAAGAGCTACACCGTTCTGATACTATGCAGGAGAAGCTTTCCTTGGTAGCACGCTTTGGTATCTCCATCAATTTTTCTGCTCCTGGGAAGAAGGAATTTCTAGATATCGTGATTAATCTTGCCAAGAGGCAAGGTAATATTAGCATGACGGAAGCTCAACTGACTGCGGAGGCAAATAAGTGGGAGCTTTCTCATGGTGGAATGTCCGGCCGTACTGCTCAACAGTTTATTAATTATCTTGCAGGCCAGGAGAGCGAATAACAGCCATTTATCTTGATAGAATAATATTTTATATGAGAAATTGGAGTATAAAATCGATCATTTAAGACCTTAAAGGGGGTATATAGATTGAACAAGTATAATATTATGGTCAAGGGCATCGTCAAATATGATGATAGGTATCTTGTGGTAAGAAGATGGTATGACGATAGAGTAGCTGAACCTTACCAATGGGAGTTCGTAGACGGAAACATTGAATTCGGTGAAGCTCCTGATAGAGCAGTTTTACGTAATATTGCTGAACAAACTGGGGTATCGGTTACCATCGATCGGATTTTATATACCTGGAGCTTTATGACAGGGGATGTATTCAATGTTGGAATCAGCTATCTGTGTATTGCAACCCTTGATAATGTATTTTTATCAGAGGATCTGATTGACTATCGCTGGATTAAACGAGATGAATTTGACTCTTATATCAATAGAAATGTACTAGTGGATATAGAGAGGTCAGAGGGGTTATAGGCACACTCAAAATGTCATGTGTTAATAAGGAGGAGAAGTGTTGCTGACATTAATAAGAAATGGATATATTATAGATCCTGCCTCCGGTATGGAAGGCAGATATGATGTATTAGTCGAAGATGATAGGATTAAGAAAATTGGGTTGAATATTTATATAGAAGAGACAGGTAGTTTAACAATTATAGATGCCGAAGGTAGCTATGTGATGCCGGGCTTTATCGACCTGCATGTTCACCTTAGAGAACCGGGATTTGAATACAAGGAGACGATTCGAACGGGCTCAATGGCAGCAGCTGCAGGTGGTTTTACCACTATATGCCCTATGCCGAATACGAAGCCTGTAGTGGATAGTGTTGATACACTTAAATTGATTCAGGGTAAGTCTAAGGAAGAAGGGGTTGTCAATATTCTTCCCATTGGTGCCGTTACACTTGGCCAGGCGGGATTGATACTAGCTGATATAAAAGCTATGGCAGAGAGTGGTGTGGTTGCACTTAGTGAGGACGGTAAGTCCGTCATGGATACTGCCTTATATGCGAAAGGAATGAAGACAGCTGCAGAATGCAAGCTTCCCATCTTTGCACATTGCGAGGATAAGAGTCTCGTTGGAAACGGGGTTATCAATGCAGGGCCAAAAGCTGAAGAGCTGGGTCTGCCGGGAATAAGCAATGCTGTGGAGGATATTATTGTTGCTAGAGACATCCTACTAGCGAAGGAGACGGGCGTTAGATTACATCTCTGCCATTGTTCCACCCGTGATAGTGTGAAGCTAATAGCTTTTGCTAAGGAGGATGGACTTAAGGTAACCGGAGAAGTGTGCCCGCATCATTTCACATTATCCGATGAGGATATCCCGGGCGATAATTCCGATTATAAAATGAATCCACCACTAAGAAGCATTCATGATGTTATTGCTCTAAAGGAAGCCCTTCGGGATGGAATTATTGATGTAATTGCTACGGATCATGCTCCTCATTCTGAAGAAGAGAAGTTAGGTTCATTCCTTAATTCCCCCTTTGGAATCGTTGGACTAGAGACTGCATTTGCACTAACAATGACCGAATTAGTAAAACCAGGATTTCTTACACCTGGTCAAATGGTTGAAAAGCTTAGTATGAATCCGGCAGGTATTCTTGGTATAGACAAGGGAAGTATTGCTGAAGGGTGCATAGCTGATATCGTAATAGCTGACCCGAATCAGGAATATGTCATAGATAGAAACAGCTTTTATTCCAAGGGACATAATACTCCCTTCCATGGTAAGAAGGTAAGTGGAAGAGTCCTTTATACCTTGGTGTCTGGAAGAATTGTATATAGCTATGAGAAAAATCTGAATTAGTAAATAATGAATTCACATCAGAAGTATAAATAAACAGAGATGTCGCAATGCGTCACCATTTTATGAGCTTGGAGGATAAAGATGATTAATAAGGTAATTGAAAAAATTGAACAGACACAGGCGCCAGTTGTCGTAGGTTTAGATCCAACCTTGAAGCTGATTCCGGAGTATTTGCTTAAGAAAGCCTACGATGAGAAAGGCGAGAATCTTGCAGGAGTTGCGGAGGCTATCTGGCAATACAACAAGGGCATAATTGATGCCACCTATGATCTTATACCTGCAGTAAAACCTCAGATCGCTATGTATGAGCAGTTTGGGATTGAAGGGCTGAAGGCCTATATCCGGACAATCGAGTATTGTAAGAAGAAGGGTCTGGTAGTTATAGGAGATGTAAAACGTGGTGATATTGGTTCAACCTCCGATGCTTATGCAATCGGTCATCTTGGAAAAGTAACGCTCAGCGGTAAGGAATATCGTGGCTTTGATGAGGATTTCATAACTGTTAATCCATATCTCGGTTCTGATGGAATACTTCCATTTGTTAAGGTTTGCAAGGAAGAAAGTAAGGGCTTGTTTATTTTGGTAAAAACCTCAAATCCCTCTAGCGGTGAATTTCAGGACCAATTAGTTGGCGACAGACCTCTCTATGAGTTGGTCGGACGTAAGGTGGCTGAATGGGGTGAGCTTCATATGGGCAGCACCTATAGCCAGATTGGTGCTGTAGTTGGTGCAACCTATCCAGAGATGGGTAAGATTCTTCGTAAGCTTATGCCAAAGACCTACATTCTGGTGCCGGGATACGGTGCACAGGGTGGTAAAGCAGAGGATCTGAAATACTACTTTAACAAGGACGGTTTGGGTGCCATCGTAAATTCCTCTAGGGGAATTATTGCAGCATATCAGCAGAAGGGTTATGAACGATTTGGTGAACAAGCCTATGCAGATGCTTCCAGACAGGCAGTCATAGATATGAGAGAAGATTTGAGGAAAGCTTGGAGGTCCTAAAGAAGAACAAATAAAGAACAACAAATAAAGAATAACAAATAAAAAAACTGGGGGTGCGCAAAAACCCCAGTTTTTTATTGATTGAATAGAAAAGCTTGCCTTATAAATTAATATGCTCCGTTAAGCGAAGCTTTTTCTTGTTGCAACTATAATTTGGATATTAGAGCTTATCCGGCTCAGGGTATTCAACTCCAAAGGTTTCAACAGTAACTGTTTTCACTATCTGAGGCTCAAGAGGAGCATCAGAATAATCTGTCTTAGTTTCTGCGATTTTATCAACTACATCGAGTCCTTCGGTTACTTTTCCAAAACCTGCATAGGAACCATCAAGATGGGGGGAATCCTTATGCATGATAAAGAATTGTGAACCAGCTGAGTCGGGACGCTGGGACCTTGCCATGGAGATAACTCCTGCTGAGTGCTTTAAATTATTGTCAAAA
>DATESP010000159.1:0-5769 GCA_035270645.1 Mobilitalea sp.
AAGTGCAAGTTTGAAGGAATAGAAGTGCAAGCTTGAAGTAACAGAAGTACAAACTTGCAGTAATAGAAGTACAAGCTTGAAAGAACAGAAGTGTAAACTTGAAGGAATTAAAGTGCAAGCTTGAAGTAACAGAAGTACAAACTTGCAGTAATAGAAGTACAAATTTGACGGAACAGAAGCATAAGCTTGACGGAACAGAAAGGAGGCTACATATGAGTAAGAAAATGAAGAAATTGATATCTTATTATAAACCCTATAAGGGATTGTTTTTTGCTGATTTGTTCTTTGCACTTATATCAGCAGCTATATCTTTGGTTTATCCTATGATAGTTAGATACATCACTAATAATGTGCTGGTTAATAATGAGATGTCCCAGGCCACACCGATGATAATTAAACTGCTTTTTCTGATGCTTGGATTGGCTGCGCTGGAGTATGTGAGTAATTACTTTACAGCATATAAGGGGCATATCATGGGAGCAAAGATGGAATATGATATGCGTAATGATATTTTTGAGCACTATCAGAAGCTATCCTTCAATTTCTATGATAACCAGAAGACTGGGCAACTGATGTCAAGGATCACGAATGATCTATTTGATGTTACAGAGCTGTGCCACCACGGCCCTGAAGATATTGTTATATCTGCGATTAAGTTTGCTGGTGCCTTTATCATATTAATCAGGATCAATATTCCTCTTACGCTAATCGTATTTGCTTTCCTTCCGATTATGTTTGTCTTTGCATATCACATGAGGGGAAAGATGAGCAGGGCTTTTCGAAAAAACCGTGAGAGGATTGCCGACATCAATGCACAAATTGAAGACAATCTATCAGGAATCAGGGTAGTCAAATCTTTCGCTAATGAATCAGTCGAAATGGATAAATTTATGGAGGGTAACTCTAGGTTTGTTGATAGCAAAAGAAATAGTTACCTAAATATGGCAACGTTTCACTCGGGTTTAACCTTTTTTACTGGATTAATTAATATAGCCGTAATCGCTGGTGGAGGACTTTTTATAGCAAATAAAATAATCAATGTGGGAGACCTGCTTACGTTCCTACTATATATTAATAATTTGATAGATCCGGTTAAGAAGCTGATTAACTTTACTGAGCAGTTTCAGAATGGAATGACTGGTTTTGATCGTTTTTTTGAAATTATGGAAGTACAGCCTGATATCGTGGATCAACCAAATGCAATTAATCTTGATACGGTAAGGGGAGAAATCGAATTCCATGATGTAGCATTTAAATATAATGATACTACTACCGATGTATTTAAGGGGATAAACCTTAAGGTGGAAGCTGGTGACTATATGGCACTTGTGGGTTCCTCTGGTGTTGGAAAGACAACTATGTGTAGTCTGATACCACGATTTTATGAGGTCTCTGAGGGTTATATTACAATAGATAAGATTAACATCAAAGATATTAAGCTACATTCTCTAAGAGAAAACATAGGGATTGTACAGCAGGATGTATACCTCTTCGCAGGAACTGTTCTTGATAATATTCGTTATGGAAGACATAATGCTACTGAGGCCGAAGTCATCGAGGCATCAAAGAATGCCAATGCCCATGAGTTTATTGAGGAGCTGCCAGACGGTTATCATACTTATATTGGGCAGAGGGGCGTTAAGCTCTCCGGCGGACAAAAGCAACGCTTAAGTATCGCTAGGGTATTTCTAAAAAATCCTCCCATCTTAATCTTTGATGAGGCTACATCCTCTCTTGATAACGAAAGCGAGAAAGTAGTTCAGGATTCACTGGAAAAGCTGGCGAAAAACCGCACTACCTTTGTCATAGCTCACAGGTTGTCTACAATTAAGAACGCTAAGAAAATCCTTGTCTTAACCGAGGAGGGTATCAAGGAGTCAGGAAGCCATGAGGAGTTATTGAAGAGAAATGGAATTTATGCAGGACTCTATCGTATGACCTTTAATAATAAAGAGCTTTCGTAGTAATTACAATGTTTGATTGACTCACCACATTTAGATATGGAGGTCCCTTATACTGGGATTAAATACCGTTATTTACTTAAAGAAATATAAGCTTATTATGGAACGCAATTCATTTACTCAGCGTCTAATCTTCAGAAAGACAAATAAGAGAAGTATTGCATCCATTTTATCATTTACATCATCTGTCATAACTTGTATACTATAACTATGCGGTATATGAACGACGGATGATAATAAAGGTATGTATAGGGGGATAATAGGATGCAAAGGGAAATGCAGAATGAACTCTCTGAAAAATTACCTGCTTATGATATAGAGACCTTAATGAGGCAATACGGTAATAATGTACTTAGAACAGCGTATATGTACGTTAAGGATGTTCATACAGCAGAAGATGTTTTTCAAGAAGTGTTCATAAAGGTGAATAATAAATTATCAACTTTTGAAGGAAATTCTAACATCAAGACATGGATTATACGAATCACGATTAATACCTGTAAGGACTTCTTAAAGAGCGCTTATAACAGGAAAGTAGTCCCGATGATGGATTATCAAGAAGATGCAATTATAAGTGAATCAGATTATGACGAGGTTGAGAAGCAGGATACGAATAGCCATATTAGGAAAACAGTTCTATCACTTCCTGAAAAGTATAGGGATGTAGTACTCTGTGTATACTTTCAGGAAATGACGATAGCCGAGACGGCAAAAGTACTGAACATAGCTGAGGGGACTATAAAGAGCAGACTATCAAGAGCCAGACTCAAGTTAAAGGAAGTTTTAGAAGGGAGGGTTTCAGATGAGTTTTAATCAAGATAAAAAGGACACTATTGAAGTGGATGATTTGAATATTAATTTGCATCTGAACAAATCTCTGGATATAAGTAAAATTAGTGTATCAGAGGATTTGATAAAAAGAACACTAGAGGCCATCAAAAGTAAGTCTCAGGAGCAACCTATCAACGTGCAGCCTGTGCAGATATCTGAACAGAAGGTTATACCCTGGGCAAGATATATACGGACCTTTGCAGCTGTGGCAGCAGCAGGCCTGATACTTGTGGTGGGCGTTAAGTCAATAAATTTAAATGAAGAAAGAAATGACTATAAATCGTCTGATGTGGAGGAACATAAAACTACCAACAAAGTGGCAAGTGAGATGCAAACGGAAGTTACAGGCCAAACATCAGATGGAGTCAAGTTTGATGATCAGCTAAGACAATTTATGGATAAGGGAGAACAATCTTCGGAGGAGGAGTCCTCTGACTCGGATGTCAATAAGGAAGCAGAGTACTCGGTGAATGCGAATGCAGCAGATATGGAATCGGCAGCTGAAATACAAACAGCTCCTGCTGAGAATTCTTTATACAGTGACATATATACACTATCCTTTGGTGATATATGTCCAATTGTTAACCTCGCTGCTGAATCAGTTAATATTACAGACAGCGCCACTGGAGATTCTGTGTTTCTTTCAAATGAGGAAGACATTAATACTTTTTATGATATGATTAATAGGTATGCATATACAGAGGGGGCCGATTCCTCGGGAGTTAGTAATTATGTTATTAAAATAAGTAGTAGTGGCGCATACTACACTATATCAGCTGAAGATGAGTATATTATTACCAATTATTCCTATGGAGATGAGAAAACAGATAGCAGATATATAGCTGCAGAGTATAAGCAGCTGTTATTAGATATACAGGCTTTATATCAGATGTATAGTCAGTAGAATAAAGGAATAGGATGAACTTTCTATTCAATAAAAAACGAGCCGGATTGATAATCCGGCTCGAAATATTTGCTATACTTATAGATTATAATTCGTCCTCTGGGGGAAGTTCTTTAGCTGCATCGTTGCTTTCATCTTCGGAGGTAATGTTAATGGATACGTATTCTCTTGAGGCCTCTTCATTATCAGCATCATCATCTTCTTCTGTATCAAAATCTTCAAAATCATCTTCAAAATCATCTTCGAATTCATCGAAATCATCAGTAGAATCCTTCTTAATAAAGTTCTTATAAACATAATAAGCACCTGCAGCAAGAGTAGCAACTGAGAGTGTTCCAAATATAAATTTACCAAATTTCTTCATTTGATTAAATCATCCTTTCAAAATTTTATTCCGACTAGTAGTAATATATACTATTCTATCATTATAATTCTGTTTTGTGAAGAAATAAAGTAAAAATTCTATAAAATTGTAAAATTTTCTATTTCGCCTTAATTAGACACTACTTCATATTACTAAATTGACATATTTCATTATTCTTGCTATTCTTTAGCAATAGATACGTGTTACAGTACTAAGGGAGGAGAAATACATAATGTTTAACAAAATTAGACGAATAATTATACTTTTAACCTTTATTATGATTACGATAATATTTACCGGATGCGCTGGGGATGAAAAGAATACAAGCGCGGATACTACCCCGACAGTTGCTCCTGTAACGGATATACCCGTGAAAGAACCTACAGCGGAACCTACAGCAGAACCCACACCGATACCGACACCCACGCCAGTTCCAATTGACTATAAAACGGTTCCAATAAAAGACATTTATACAGATTATTTTTCAGTGGGTGCCGTACTTAATGGCATAGGGTTAAAAACACCTGAATTAACAGAGCTTGTGAGGGCACATTTTAGTAGCTTAACCTTGGAGAATGAAATGAAACCGGACTCAATATTGGATTATCAGACTTCAATTTCAGATCCTAAATATGATGAGTCTCCTGCAATTACATTCAAAAATGCAGAAGCAGGTTTGAAATATGCCAAGGAAAATGGTATTCCGATGAGAGGACATACTCTTGTTTGGCATAGTCAGACTCCGCGTTGGTTATTTACTGTTGGGTACTCTAAGGAAGCGGATGCCCCGTTTGTTACTAAGGAGCTGATGCTAAAGCGTATGGAAAACTATATTAGGCAGGTCTTGGAATATGCACAGACTAATTATCCTGGCGTTATATATGCCTGGGATGTTGTAAATGAAGCAATTCAGACGAGTGACGGACACCCTGACGGGCTACGGACTGATACAAGTTTTTGGTATCAGGTCATTGGCGATGAATATATTGAGAGAGCATTTGAGTATGCTAGAAAATATGCTGATCCTGAAGTAAAACTCTTCTATAACGATTATGGCACAGACAATAATGCTAAAGCATTGTCGATTAAAAAACTTGTGAAGAAAATCAAGAGCCAGGGAAATATTGATGGTATAGGTATGCAGACTCATATCGGATTAGAATCTCCATCACTTTCAGACATTGATTCCACAACTCGTTCCTTTGCAGAATTGGATATCGAAATCCAGATAACCGAGCTGGATATAGATATGAAAAGCAACACCGAGGAGGATTTTGCTAGACAGGGAATGAGATATAAGAGGCTGTTCCTATATATTAAGAAGTGGGTGGATGATGGGATTAAGCTGACTAATGTCACTTTCTGGGGTACTACGGATAACAGATCTTGGCTAAATAAATCATTTGAACCCAGTTATCCCTTACTTTTTAATGAAGACTTGACAAAAAAACCCGCATACTATGGTGCCATTCAGGATCCTGAGATACCGCTATATTAAGTAGTATGGATAATGTAGATCAAGAATAAATCTATTTTCTTGAGTCTTCTCTTAGAGAATATAGAAATCCCTGGTTCTTAAGAAAATATTAAGTAATAAGACAAGATTTTGACAAAAAATTATTGCAATAATACTATATATAGTAGTACTATTAGAGTAAGCAACAAATGAGTACCGACATTATAACTGAGTGGCAGTTCTACGCTACTCA
>DATESP010000160.1:0-2417 GCA_035270645.1 Mobilitalea sp.
ATTGAAGAGATGGTTGAGAAAGCCCAGAAAGAAGTAGAAGTAATGATCCGGGAAACTGGTGAAGCTGCTTCACTTGAAGTTGGCGTTCATGGAATTCATCCTGAACTTATTAAGCTTCTTGGTAAGATGAAGTTTAGGACAAGTTATGGACAGAATGCTTTAAAGCATTCCGTTGAGGTCTCTATTTTATCCGGTCTTTTAGCCGGAGAAATTGGAGTTGATGTTAGACTTGCTAAGCGTGCCGGTTTACTACATGACATTGGTAAATCGATTGATCATGAGATGGAAGGAACACATGTACAGATAGGTGTTGATCTTTGTAGAAAATACAAGGAATCACCGACTGTTATCAATTCAGTCGAAGCTCATCATGGTGATGTAGAATTCCAATCATTGATTGCATGTATAGTTCAAGCAGCTGATACCATTTCAGCAGCTAGACCTGGTGCAAGGCGCGAAACCTTGGAAACATATACCAACAGATTGAAACAATTAGAAGATATTACCAACAGCTTTAAAGGAGTAGATAAGTCATTTGCCATTCAGGCAGGTAGAGAAGTCCGTGTTATGGTTGTACCGGAACAGATCAGCGACGCTGATATGATATTACTTGCTCGTGACCTATCAAAGAAAATTGAAAGTGAATTAGAATATCCTGGACAAATTAAAGTAAATGTAATCAGAGAATCAAGAGTTACTGATTATGCGAAGTAGAAAAATGCCGGCTTGTGCCGGCATTTTTTTATGTTGAATAGGAAAGTTCGCACTAAGAAAAATAGCCATAAATGCACAAAATGCATGAAAAGTCTCCAATAGACGGACACATGACAGCCAAAGAAAATACTTTATATGATTTTTTGATATATTTATGTTGCAAAAAGAAAATTTCTATATTAGAATGTTATATAAATTCTGAAAAGAAAATATTGATTACAATAGGAAGGCATAAAATGGCATTAACATTATCTAAGAAAGCACAGGCAGTGAAACCCTCCTCTACGTTATCCATAACTGCTAAGGCTAAGGAACTTATGGCAAATGGCGTAGATGTAGTTGGATTTGGAGCTGGAGAACCGGATTTTAATACTCCTGATAATATCTGTGAAGCGGCAATTAAAGCAATACATGCAGGCTTTACAAAATATACACCTGCAGAAGGTACTTTGGAGCTTCGCAAGGCTATCAGTGACAAGTTTATGAACTTTAATGGGATTAAGTATGAGCCAAACCAGATTATAGTTAGCAACGGTGGGAAGCATTCCTTGACTAATATATTCTCCGCTATCTTAAATCCGGGGGATGAGGTTATAATCCCGGCACCTTACTGGCTCAGTTACCCCGAGATAGTAAAGCTTGCTGATGGAGTACCGGTATATATAAGAGCTGATAAAGAGCAGAGCTATAAGGTTACGGCTGCGCAGATAGAAGCTGCTTGTACCGAAAAGACCAAAGCATTGATTATTAACTCCCCAAGTAATCCGACCGGTATGATTTATTCAAGGGCAGAATTAGAAGCAATTGCTGAGGTAGTAATTAGGAAAGATATATTTGTTGTATCCGACGAGATTTATGAAAATTTAATTTATGGTAATAATCGTCCTGTCAGTATAGCTTCCCTAAATGATGATATATATAAACATACCATAACCTGTAGCGGATTAGCGAAAAGCTATTCTATGACAGGCTGGAGAATTGGATACACTGGTTCATCCTTGGAAATTGCAAAGCTTATGGGAAGTGTACAAAGCCATCAGACCTCGAACCCAAATTCCATTGCACAGAAAGCTGCCTATGAAGCACTTGTCGGATCTCAGGATTTTGTATATACCATGAATGAGGAATTCAATAAAAGAAGAGATTATATGCACGAAAGAGTTTCAAATATGAAGCTAATTTCTGCATTGAAGCCTGAAGGAGCATTCTATCTATTTATTGATGTCAGCCAGACACTAGATAAATCCTATAACGGTGAGAAGATAGATAATCTTACCCGTCTCGCCAATCTTCTGATAGAAGATTTTAATGTTGCTGTTATTCCCTGTGATGACTTTGGTTTTTCGGATCATATCCGTTTATCATATGCGATTTCAACCCCACAAATCAAAAAGGGTTTGGATCGTATTGAGGAATTTTTGAACAAATTAGTATAACACACAGTATTCATATTCTTATCTAGATAGTCTGTTACTGTTCACTCGTACCTCGTTCACAGCAACAATTATGCACACAAAGTGCAAAAATAGCACTTTGGCACATGAAGTTCTCGGGTTTTACTTGCGTAAAACACCTCGCGCTGACTAACGAGTGAATAGTAGCCGAAAATCTGACAAGTTGAAAAGATCATTGGTGATGCCTATGGTCTTTTTCGTGTTAATATGATAAAATAAGGTAATTATATGGATTACTTAATACATGAT
>DATESP010000161.1:0-16923 GCA_035270645.1 Mobilitalea sp.
GAGGCAAGAAAGGTTCTAGTGGATGAAATGTCAGGAACCCTGCTTACAATAGCTAAGGATGTTAAGATCCAATTGGAGTTTAACCCTTATTCGGTTGAATCTTATCGCCTGATTGGTTACGAGAATAGAGCCTTAGCTAATGAGGATTTCAAAGACGATACTATAGATGCAGGAGAACTCGGGGCTGGGCACAGTGTAACGGCTATTTACGAAATAATTCCTGGAAGAGCTTCATCACCGAAGATAGACCAGGAAATCTTAAAATATCAATCTCAGGGTAATGTAATTAATACAGAATACCTCGATGAAATAACTGAGGTTAGACTACGGTATAAGGAACCAGATGAAGATACAAGTGAAGAGATCAAGCAGGTAGTTTCTTTTATCAACACGCCAGTTAGTGACTTCTTACTCTCAGACGATTTTTACTTCGCAGTAGCAGTAGCGGAATTTGGAATGATACTCAGAGATTCAGAGTATCGTGGAAATGCAACCATTGACTCCGTACTTGAATTGTCGGAAAAGGGTCTGGGTGAAGATATAGGTGGTTACCGTTTGGAATTTATGGAGCTGGTGGAACGTTATCGAGACTACTTTGAATACCAGTGGTAGATGTAAATATATATAGCACTAGCGGGGCAGCTCTACTTATGCTTGGATAAGAAGAATAGTGTATTGCAATGTGTGTGTTCCTACTGTCTTAAAAGGCGGTCAGGGACACACTTATTTTTATTTGTAAAAGATGGATTGACACAGATATTGTATTTATGTATAATAGTGACACAACATATAGTGCTTTTTGCTGTTCTTGACTAGGAAATTCCAGAACATAATAATGGCTAAAACTTTTGGAATTTGTCAAGAATATGAATATGCACTGACATAAATCGAGAAATACGGAGGAAAAGAAATGGAGCATATTTTATCAGAGGAATTTTTAAATACATATAGAAATAAGAAGAGTCCCCTTTCAAACATTGGGGAGTTTGTATATCTTAGAACCTATTCCCGGTATCTTGTGGATAAGAGAAGAAGAGAGACTTGGTTTGAGACGGTTCTTAGAACTACCGAATATAATATCCAGCTTGGACTTGAATATAAGGAGAAGAAAGGTATTCTTTTTGATTTAGCCAAGGAAAGGGCAGAAGCAGAAGAATTATTTGATAATTTATTTCAACTGAACACCTTTACCTCAGGGAGGACTCTTTATATGGGTGGGACTGAAGTCGTTCATCAGTATCCCTTATCCAATTATAACTGCTCCTTTACCAATATAGAGAAGTTTCATGATCTAGTGGATGTATTTTACCTGCTAATGGTAGGAAGCGGGGTCGGAATCCGGATTGACAGGAACCATGTGGAACAGCTACCTACGGTCCGTGCAGTGGAACTTACATGTAGATATGATGGGACAATTCGATTGGGATTGCCCAAAGAAGCACTTGAACATACTTTGCTAGACATAAAACATAACGACCCTACTACTGCGACGATACTCGTAGGAGACAGCAAGGAAGGTTGGTGCTTGGCGCTGGATACTTACTTTAGACTTTTGACATTAAAGGAGTATGAAGCAGTAAAAAGAATAACCATAGACTACAGCTATGTTCGCCCAGAGGGAGAACGCCTAAAGAGATTTGGCGGGAGGGCTTCAGGCCATAAATCCATCCAAAGAATGTTCGAAAAGATGAATAAGGTATTCTGCCGAAGAGAAAAGGAAGTACTTAAGACAATCGATATCCTTGACATAGCCACCATCATCAGTGAGAATGTGGTCTCCGGTGGTGTAAGGCGGAGTGCCATGATGGTCATCTGTGATGAGGATGATAATGAGGTTATAAATGCAAAGCACAATATTTATAAGGTAGAGGATGGCAAATGGATTGAGGATCCGGAAACTTCTCACCGAAAGATGAGTAATAATTCTATACTGTATAATCATCGCCCATCCTTAGAGAGAATTAAGGAAATTATCAATTCTATTAAGATAAATGGTGAGCCAGGTTTTATCAATGCATCAGAAGCTTTAAGACGTAAAAAAACCTTTCATGGTGTCAACCCTTGTGGAGAGATTCTGCTTCAATCGAAGCAGTGCTGTAACCTGACGACCAATAATCTGGTGGCATTTGTGAAAGGGGACATACTGGAGGAGGAAAGACTGAAGGAAGTTCTTCGGTTATCAACTAGGGTTGCTCTGCGTATGACTCTAGTTAATGTGGAGTTACCGGAGTGGAATAAAGTAATGCAGGCTGACCGAATTATAGGTATATCATTAACGGGGATGATGGATATGGTGAATAAAACGAATATGGATTATGGTCAATTAGCAGAGCTGCTTTTAAGGCTTCGTGAGACAGTTCATGAAGAAGGAAAGCGATACTGCTTAGAATTTGGTATTGAGACACCGAAGCTTATGACTACGATTAAGCCGGAGGGAAGTCTGTCAACGCTTCCAAGCGTAAGCTCAGGAATCCATTTCGCGCACTCAAATTATTATATTCGAAGAGTCAGAATCGCGTCATCAGACCCTTTATATAAAATGATAGAAAGCCAGGGCAGCTACCCGATCTATAATGAGAATGGGCAGACAAATGAGAATGCTTCAATTAAGGTAATTGAATTTCCTATTAAAGCTCCAGAAGGAAGAACTAAATATGACGTAGGAGCAATTGAGCAGCTTCAGCTGTATAAGATGTCAATGGAAAATTGGTCGGATCATAATACCTCCATTACCGTACATGTTAGAGAACACGAATGGGACGAGGTTGCACACTGGGTTTATGAGAACTTTGAATCTGTAGTTGGAATTACCTTCCTGCCTTTGATGGAAGAGACTTACCCATTACTTCCTTATGAACGCACTACCAAGGAGGATTATGAGGAGCGTATGAAGGAGATTAAACCTATTGACTATGATTTATTGGCAAGCTATGACGATGATGGGGAGCACGAAATAATTGATACGGAATGTGCTACTGGGGCATGCCCTATACGGTAGCAGTTCAGACGAAGAGGTCAAAGCTGCCAAAGCTTTGACCTCTTTTTTAACTTAATACTGGAAGAAGGAGTCGGAGCAGTTAATTACTAGAAAAGCATTATATACCGGTAATATAGGTGATGGTAAGATCTTCGTATATGATGTTGAGAATGTCATCAAGGTACGAACTGGTGAAATAGGTTATGATGCACTTCAGGGTGAGGAATAATAGACTATAATTTTTCGGTAGTAAGTCAATGACATATGACAAGACAAGAATAGGAATAAAGTACACCGCATATGATGGGTTAAGAGGTTATCATGTGGGGAGGAAAAATTGTGTTAGAATATCCTGTACTCGTAAAGGAAAGAAAGATTCAGCAAGAGATGGAGTACAAGAACGAGAGTATTTTGAAATATACAATCAAATACCCTCAATTTGTATCACTATATTTCCGGGAATTTTTAGAGAAGTTGAATGCATATTACAGTACAAGGGCATTGATGTATGAGAAATCTAATGTGATGAAGATGTTTCAGTTAGCAATGGTGGAGTATGAGTATTCAGTAGCAAATAATTTTCCAATCAGACAGTTTGAAGCGTATAAGGATTATCAGGTAGGTTATAACCAAAATTGTGCTATCAGCTTATACTTTGATCAGTATGAGTATACAGGAGGAGCGCATGGGAACACAATCCGTAGCTCTGACAGCTGGAATCTGAGAAGAAGCAAGAAAATCGAACTAAATGATGTCTTTGCACCGAGAGATAATCTTAGAGAATATCTGGTTGGCATCATCAATCAGCAGATAAAGCAAGAGGCTAGTGCGGAGGTTAACACTTACTTTGAAGACTATTCAAGTCTTGTTGAGAAGAATTTTAAGATGAACAGCTTCTTTCTTACGAAAGAGGGAGTGGTGCTATATTTTCAGCAATATGAAATTGCGCCATATGCTAGCGGAATTCCGACATTCTTAATACGATATGGAGAAGAAGGCGCAGTTTCTCCAAGCTGTTGTTAAGCAGACAAAATGGGGGGCATCTCGTTGTATATAAGATGCTCCCCATAATTATGTGATTTTTATTATTTTTTCCAGGTAGCGGGTGAAAACAACAATAACATTGGAAATATCTCAAGACGCCCGGCTAGCATATCAAACATCATTACGAATTTAGATAGTATGGAAAAGTCAGCAAAGTTCCCCATTGGACCGACATGCGACAGACCAGGACCTATATTATTCAAGGTAGCAACAACAGCTGTAAAGCTTGTTTCAAAATCAAAATTATCAAGAGTAACCAATAGGAAAGACATAAATAAAATTATCATATAGGTTACAAAGTATACGTTGATGGAACGAATTGTCTCATGTTCAATCTTCTTACCATCCATCTTTAAAACCTTAATACTACGCTTATGAATCATGTAGGACAATTCCTTGGTGATTGTCTTAAACAGGATTACGATACGAGAAACCTTTAATCCCCCACCGGTGCTACCCGCACAGGCACCTATGAACATGAGGATAACCAAGATGGTCTTGGAAAAGGTTGGCCAAAGATTAAAATCGAAGGTGCTATAACCTGTTGTAGTGATAATGGAGGAGACCTGGAAGGCCGAATGATGTATGGCACTAAAGAAGCCCTTAATTCCACCGGTGTTAAAGGAAATTAGGACTATAGCTGCACCTACGATAATGGAATACCACCGCAGCTCCTCGCTCTTTATGGCTACTTTTACTTTCTTTAACAGAATTAAAAAATATAGATTGAAATTCACACCAAATAAAAACATGAAGACTGTTACAACATTTTGAATATAATATGAGTAGGGTTCAATACCGGTACTTTTTATGGCGAAACCACCGGTACCAGCAGTTCCAAAGGTAATAGTAAGTGCATCAAATAAAGGCATTCTTCCTAATAATAAAAGAACAATCTGAAGAATCGTCATTCCTATATATATAGCGTATAGTAACATGGAAGAGTTACGCATTCTTGGTACAAGCTTACCAACAGAAGGGCCGGGACTCTCCGCGCGCAATATATGTAAGCTCTCTCCACCTGCCATGGGTAGGATAGCAAGAATAAACACAAGTACGCCCATGCCTCCAATCCAGTGGGTAAAGCTCCGCCAAAACAACATACTATAGGACATTGCCTCAACATCACGTAAAATACTGGAACCTGTAGTCGTAAAGCCAGAAATAACCTCAAATAGCGCATCAACATAATTAGGAATCTCACCGCTGATATAGAAGGGTAGAGCCCCCATAATACTGAGTACTATCCAGCCAAGAGCAACAGTAATGAAGCCTTCCTTCGCGAAGAAGATATTGCGCTTAGGTTTGATCCGCGACAAAGGAATTCCAATTAAAAAACAGACTGAAATTGTGATTAGAAAAGCATATCCACTTGATTCCTTATATATGAGCGCCACGATACAGGGAAGAAGCATAAAGGCAGCCTCAAAACAAAGTATCCAGCCAATAATTTTTAATACAATTGATTTATTCATTACTAACCTCCGTAATACTTAGCATACCTACACACTAATGCAACAGGATGCCGCTATGCGTCATCTCAATGCCCGGAAGAACAAGGAACTCGCACCACTGTGCGGGCTTCGTTGTTCTTCCAGTGTGAAGATGTTCTTTATTCGCACTTCTACCTCAAAATATCATTTAAATCATTCAAACCACGAATAGTAGTGACAATGATTACAGTATCTCCGGCTTGAATCATATCCTGCCCGTTCGGGATAATAATTTTGCCCTTACGATTGATGCAGCATATCAGAATATTATCTTTGAAGGAGAGCTTTTCCAAGGAGATTCCAATCAGCTTTGCGTTATCTCTAGCTTTAAACTCCAAGGCTTCTGCCTTATTTCCGACTATTTTATATAAGGTTTCTACGTTACTACCCATAGAATTTTGCATTGCTCTGACATGCTGTAATATTCGATCGGTGGTAATCAATTTTGGATTTATATTAATTCCAAGAGGCATCTCGTCGATTATATCGTTATAGGTCAGACGGGTTATCTTGGTAAACAGCTTAGCTTTTGTCTTCTTCTGTGCATAGAGCGAGAGCAGAATGTTTTCTTCATCAAAATTGGTCAGGGAGGCAAAGGCATCTGAATTCTCAATTCCCTCTTCTACAAGGACATTATTGTCCGACGCATTTGCATTAATAATTAATACTCCAGGAAGTATGTCACTGAGCTCCTCACAGCGCTCGTGATTCCGTTCAATAATTTTAATCTTCACATCAGTACCAGATAATTTTTGTGCCAAATATAAAGCAATAGTTCCTCCACCAACCAGCATAATAGTTTTAATAGGACTGCCCGGGATACCGGCTTTTTGGAAAAACTCTGTGACAGTCTTTGCGGGGGCGACGATAGAGATACGGTCATTTGAAAGGAGCATAAAATTACCTGATGGGATAAATACTTGATCCCCTCTTTCCACTGCGCAGACCAATATCTTACAATGAAGCTTGTTGTTTAAGTCCATAATCTTCATTTGATTCAAAATAGAATTAGGTGGAATGACAAACTTCAGTAAATCCACCTTACCATTAGCAAAGCTGTCAATCTTTATAGCAGAGGGAAGTCTGATTAAGCGGTTCATCTCCATAGCTGTTTCTAACTCCGGGTTGATGGTCATGGAGAGCCCCATACCTTCCTTGATAAAATCAACCTCATCTATATACTGTGGATTACGTACACGGGCAATAGTGTGACAATTGCTCGACTTTTTCGCTATTAGGCAACAGAGAAGGTTAAGCTCATCTGAATTGGTAACAGCAATTAGCAAATCAGTGGATTCGATTCCAGCTTCTTGTAATGTCATAAAGCTGGCGCCGTTTCCGACGACACCCAAAATATCCCTTGTCTCAGTGACATAACGTAATACGCTCACTTTAGTATCTATAATAGTAATATCATGTCCTTCTTGATCAAGCTGTTCAGCAAGAGTAATTCCAACCTTACCACAACCAACAATAATTATTTTCATTTAAAATTAATATTCCTTTCTTCATTATAACGTCTATGCCTGCCCTTTTCATAGTAAAGACTATAAAAGCTATTATAACATGAATATAAAAAATGTTATATTAAAATATGATTATTATAGGTAACTGTTCAGTGCCTTCGCAATTACATTTGCACTACAAAATGGATAGAATACATCCATTTTGGCGCTGACTCACTCGAATCCACTGCGTGATTCTCGGGGGTTCTGAATAGTTACTATTATAGTTTCTATAAGTTGAAACAGTGCCTTTCGCAAGGGCAAAGGTTTGCCAGTGCGGAGACACTGTTTCGGAGACACTATTTAGTTCTCTTTGATATCACGGGGATAGGCAGTAGAGTTCTGGTAGTAAGATCTAAGCTCCACCGGGACCACTACGGTTAGGGGAATTGCCAGGAACCTGTGCGTGTGTGTCCTTTACAGAGTCCTTCAACTGATTTCTGTTAGAACTGGATGTCGTGTTTTTCGATGTGTCTCTAGTGTTATTATTAGTATTATTGTTCTTATTCTTTGCCATATTATTATCACATTATCTAAGTTAAAAGCATACTCTTATGCTTTTGACAAACTCCTTTCTTTGCAGACTATTTATATTGTTACTACAAAGAAAGGAATTATTCATCTATATGGGTTGATTTAGTTAACTAATGTTATATTTCCCATCCTTAATGATTTGACAGCACTGTTATTTATCTTAAAGCTATGTTCGTTAACAATATTTTCTGTATAATAAGTTTGAAAAGCAGCATCCTCAGCCTGCTTAATAGCATCTGAAACAGCTTTGTCATAGCTCTCGGAAGAATTATTATTGATCATACGTACAAGATAATAGCCGTTCTCATCCTCATAAATATTGCTGATTGTATTATTCTCCATAGCCATCATCATGGTCTTGAACTCCTCGGTAAAGGTGGTGTTATTTGCCAGGAAATTGTCCTTCTTATATTTTAACTCTTCCTCATCCTCTGCAATAAGTGTAGACCAATCCTCAGTAGTCAGTGCAGCATCGTATTGTGCCTTTAGCTTCTCATAAGCAATTGTCTTATCTGCTTCTTCCATGGTAACTGAATTACCCTCTGCATCGGAAGTCATGGTGGTTATAAAAAGGTATTCTATATCATACTGCCTATAATCATCATATACAATTGTTTCTGTGATACCTTCGTCATCGATATCCAAAGAGTCAACTACATCCTGACGGTAACGCTCGGCCAAGGTTACTTTACCGAAGATATCGGTAAGATATTTGCCTGTAAAACCGTTTTTATCAAGCATTTCATCAGGTAAGTTCTGTTCATAAAGCATGCTAGCCACATCTGTAGCAATTTTGTCTGTTTCCTCTGCTGTCAAGGTATATTCTTTGTCTACTGCTTCACGGTACATAATCTCATTATAAAGAGCAGTACTTACGGCTTCCTGTTTAGCCATATCACGTACGGTAGCGCCGGTGGTCTCATTATTGGTCATGTCCCAATATGTTCCTCCGTAAAGCTGATTAATATAGTCAGTTTGAGATTCTACAGTGTAAAAATAATATCTTAAATCATCTAGACGTAGTTTATCACCATCGACTGTAATAACTACACTTTCATAAAGCTGGTCAAATAAAATAGTCACTACTAATAGTATTCCTATAATTATGGAGGGTATAATCCATAACTTGCGATTCAGTTTCTTAACGGGTTCTTTCGCCTTCTGTGGCCCTTTAATTGTTCTCTTGGAATTGTTCACTTCTTACTACCTCCATAATAACCTTATTGAATAAAATAATGTGAAAATAGCTTTTTATTCTCACATTATTTATTTTAAACATTTCTATGGATAAGTCAATAGAAAGTGTCCAGTTCACAAAATATTCATGCGGCAGTTACCGGGTCAAATAGCCCGTCTACAGGGTCATATCCTATGATAACACGGCTTGCCCAGATTAACCCAAATCAAACCAAATCAGCCCAAAGATATTTTGACACCAGATTTGGATATATGTTATACTTATCGCGGACATGTCAGTAATCTCTTTAGCCACCAGGTTAAGGAAATAATATATTGAGTCAGGAGTACGCCATATGGGATCATATAATGGGAAAGCAATACAAATTATGGACGAAGTTAATAAGGTGGTTATTGGTAAGAGAATCATTATTGGAAAGGTATTGACAGCTATTATGGCTAAAGGTCACATACTGCTGGAGGATAATCCGGGAGTAGGGAAAACAACATTAGCTTTAGCCTTCTCCAGGGCGATGGCCTTGGATTATCATCGTCTTCAGTTTACACCTGATGTTCTGCCCACTGATGTGGTTGGTTTCCATTTACTGAATAAGGACGGAGAAAGCTACCAGTATAAACAGGGAGCTATTATGTGCAACTTATTTCTGGCAGATGAGATTAACCGTACCTCTTCCAAGACTCAATCTGCACTACTGGAGGTTATGGAGGAGGGAAAAGTAACAGTTGACAGTGTTACAAGGGAAGTACCAAAGCCCTTCGTAGTTATAGCAACACAGAATCCAATTGGCTCAGTGGGTACTCAGATGCTTCCGGAATCACAGCTGGACCGATTTATGATCCGTCTTACAATGGGATATCCTGACATAAGGAGTGAGATAGGGATTCTTAAGGAGAGGCAGAACAATAATCCCCTTGACAGGGTGGTGCGAGTCGTTGATCAAAATGAAATACTGCTAATGCAGAATGTAGTAGAGGAGGTATTCGTACATGATTCCATCTATGAATACATCACCCTTTTGGTTCAGCAGACCAGAGAAAATCCATTAATTGATTTGGGGGTAAGCCCTAGAGGCTCACTGGCCATTATGAATATGGTAAAGGCAACAGCCTTCTTAAGCGGACGCGATTATGTAGTTCCAGGAGATGTCCAGTACATTTTCAAAGATGTCACTGCACATAGAATGATTCTGAAGCCGAAGGCCAGAGTTAATAATGTTACTGTGGACAACCTTCTGGATGATATTCTTAGACTTGTCCGCCCACCTAAGATTATTGCAAGAAACGCTAACTAAGAACTATCTTAAGGCAGGTGTAATATGATTCAAAATAAATTGAGATATCTGGCATTATTGGCTGTGATAGGTCTACTTTCTATTCTATATAATGAATATTACATGGGTATGATTTTTTTGACTGTTGCAGCTCTGCCATTACTAATGCTTGGAATGCTCAGCTATATCTATGGAATGGTTACAGCTGAACTAATATCTACCGTTCATATAGCAAACAGGGGAGATTCGATTCCGGTTACCATACAAATTCATAACCCTACTATTTTTCCTATATCCAATATCACAATTTTTTTGACCTATAATAACTCGTTTTCGCAAAATAAATTCAAAAGGGAGTTTAAGGTATCCGTAGATGGTAGGACCAATGCATCGGTAATCTGTAATATTTTTTCTGCCCATGCAGGAAATCTTGAAGTATCCCTGGTAAAAGTACGAATTTATGATTATCTTAAGCTGTTCTCTCTTAAAAAAAAGCAGAGAGGACAAATAAAAATTGCAGTATTGCCTCATCTTAATGAATTGGAAGAGGATCAGTTTACAAACCGAATGAAAATGATGGTGGAGAGTGATTATTTTTCACAGATTAAAAGTGGTGATGATCCTTCAGAGGTTTTTACCATCCGTGAATATAGGGAAGGTGACCGACTTCAAAGAATCCACTGGAAGCTTAGTATGAAAGAAGAGCGTCTGATGATTAAGGAATTCAGTGAACCTTTGAATTGTTCGATGCTGGTTTTTGCAAACTTAAGTGTGCCTTATGGGGAAGATCCACTCGTATATATGGACTCCCTCATGGAATGTGCATTATCCTTATCTTATACCTTTTTCTTAAAAGGTCAAAATCATTATTTTTCATGGTTTGATGCTTCCCATGGCGCTTGCAGAAGAATTCGTATTGCACAGGAAAAGGATATATTTGAAGCAATGGATGGTTTGCTGCAGACGGGACCATATTCGGAAGGGATTGACGTAATGACAGCTTATCTTGCCGAGCATCCGAATGATCAATATACTGATCTTTTCTATGTATCAGGGGAGGTATCTGAACTTCAACTGGATTCTTTGTCTCTGATTAAAGCAAATTACAGGCAGATTATATATGTTAATGATACCGAACGCTTTTTAGAAAGCCACGATGGGCATCAATATATGAAGCTTCCGATTTCAGAGGATGCCATGAAGATAATCACTGAGATGGGTATTGGCTTATTATCTGTTGATACACGGAATACTAAGCGTAATATGGAGGAATTAAGGTTAGTATAGCATAAACAGCCTGCTAAAGTATAAACAGCCTACTGAAGCAGGCATCGGGAGTAGGTGTGAAGGAAGAGCACTTCACACATCTTGAAATTAATACCTGCTGAAGCAGGTATCGGGAGTAGGTGTGAAGGAAGAGCACTTCACACATCTTGAAATTTATGCCTGCTAAAGCAGGCATCGGGAGTTTAAATGAATAAGAAGATAAAAGATGGACTTATAATTGATAGTACAGTTTATATGATGGATGAGAAGAAGACAGACTTTCCCATTCTTATGAGGTGTGTCCAGTTGTTGGTCATTATTGCTGGAAGCTATAGTATGCTGGCAATTTTTATTGAGTGCTTCTCATTTCCGGTATCATCGTTAGTAATTGTCCTGTCCACACTGGTGGTTAGTGTGCTGTTCTACTTTATAGTTCTGTATCCAGCCCATGATTGGATAAAACTGGCTGTAATTGTGGTTTCCTATCTATTGCTTTTTGAAAGATGGTTTGAATCACTGAAGAATGCCTTTTATCTAATGGAAAATGCAATAATAGAGCGGACCGGAACCTATTATAATTTTACAGTGTTCCGCTATAAAGCACAATATTCCACGGCAGAAGAGGATATGACACATATTATTCTCATGATAATGATTCCGGTTGTGGCACTACTGGCAATTGCCATCATTAGGACCAAGCTCTTAAATCTTTGCAATATCATATTGTTATTACCTGTTGCAGCTAGCTTTGCGGTCGGAGTAACCCCACCTGAGGTATATCTGATCACTTACATCCTGACTATGTTATTTCTGTCTAGATCTTATGGGACAGGGAGACAAACGGCTTATAAGGAACAGAAATTCATGGTGCACAGAGTAAATAGTAGGGCAGCTATTGTCTTAAGTATTATGACCCTTGTGCTGTTTCTTACTATGAAGCTTTTTGTTTCTTCGGATAAATATGAGGACGCAACCAGAATTAAGGATGTAAAGGTTGAGTTACAGGATTTTATGCTTAATTTTTCATGGGAAGACGTTTCTGAGAAATTCAGTGAGATAAAGTGGTTACCTGATAGAAACATGGACAAAGGGGGCTTGAACTCTGGCAAGCTGGGTAGAGTAGACGAAGTAAAATATACTGAATCAGAGCAGCTACGAATAAACGTTCCGCTGCAATCAATAGTTGAAGGCATCTATCTCAAGGGATATGTGGGAAGTGTTTATACCGGTAATAGCTGGGAGGGGCATAGCAAGAAGACCAAGGAGCGTTACAAACAACTACAGAAGCTGTTACCAGGGGAGGATTTCCAGCCTGTCAACGCTTCCAATGACCTATTACAAGCGCTTACTGCAGGCTATCAGGATTCTAACAACCTATCATCTCACTCCGATGACTTTGTTTTTACTAAGATATATGATTTTTACAACGGGAAAATTTCAATTGAATATATTGATGCAAACAAAAATTATATCTATGCTCCATATTTTACTGATTTTAATGCTTCAGAAGCAGCTGAATATCGAAGTGACCTGTATGCTGCGCCAGTAGCTAAGAGTGATAGTTATGTTTTTGATTATTACTTCAATCTCCGCTTGAGCGAGGATTTTATAAAAAGAATTAAATCTAATGTCAGCAAATTGGGGACTTACCCTGATAATGAAAAGCTTTATAGGGATTATGTGTATGAAACCTACACTCAGCTCCCGGAGGAAGGTTTGGAACATATAAAGAGCGATTTCACCAGAAGTAGCTTGGGAGACAAGGCAGATAATCTAGAGAAAGCAGTTTCTTATGTTAAGGATTATCTTCAAAGCAATACCTACTATACCTTAACGCCTGGTAAACTGCCTAAGGGCAAGGATTTCGTAGAATACTTTTTATATGAAACCAAGAAGGGGTATTGTTCTCACTATGCATCCGCAGGAGTATTGATGCTTCGATCCCTAGGTTACCCGGCTAGGTATGTGGAAGGATATGCGGTTAATGCTGCCGATATTATGGTTGAAGAGGATTTTGCGGACGAAGTGGTTACCATATATACTGATCAGGGAAGTTCCAATGAACTAGATACTCAGTTGGAGGTGTCGGTAAAGGATTATTGTGCCCACGCCTGGGTCGAGGTATATGTAGATGGTTGTGGATGGTTCCCAGTCGAATTTACCCCTAGTGCCGCTATCGACCAGACAGAGGAGAGGCTAGGTGCAATGGCTGACCTAGGAGAGAATATTGCTAAGGAAGATACCGAAGTCACGCCTACAGAGGCGCCTCCAGTGCCTACAGCGGTTTTAGAGGAGGAGGTCGAGGATACCGAGGTAACGAAGCCCCCTACAAATGAGGACATAGACAGTGATAAGTCGAACGGAGATTCTAGAAAAACCAATATTAAAACAAGGAACTTTTTCCTGACTATACTGCCGGCCTTTGTAGTGATTATTCTGCTTATACCGCTATCTATGTTTATAATACGTAGGTTTAGAAGAAAAAAGGAGAAGAACACGGATAATCGAAGCAAGAGGGCAATAATATTATATGAAGAAATTGAAAAGCTTTTGATTTCCAGTAATGCGATTCCAAAGAAGAGTAGGTGTCTGGAGGATTATCTGGATTATGTTACAGAGCATTGTCCATATATTAAAGAGGACGAGTTTAACAACTGCATGGAAATTATACGGAAAGCTCGATTCGGAAAAAATGCAATCAGTGAAGAAGAGCTTGATAAAGTAGAATATTTTCATGACAGCCTCATCAGCATAGTTTTTGATAAATTAAATCCAGCGAAAAGAACTTTTGTAAAAATTCTTTTGTCAATTTAGATAAATATAAACAACAAACTCTTTTACTAAGAATTGTTTGTGATATACTAAAAGTAAAGAACGGATTATATAGAATGGATATGGCGCAATGCCAAAATGGAGGAAATAGTGAAAGATAAAATCTTTCACTTAGAAAGTTTGTACCTGAATTGCACACACAAACTAGAAATGCGCAAAAAGCAGCGCAGAAAAGAGGTAAATATGAACAAGATAATTACGATAAGCAGGCAGTATGCAAGCGGTGGAAGGGAAATAGGTGCAAAGCTGGCCGAAAAACTGGGTATCCCATTTTACGACAAAGATTTAATATCCAGAGCCGCAAAAGAGAGTGGTTTTGCTGAAGCAGCATTTGAGAATGTAGAAAAAAGAGCATCGAATAGTCTCCTTTACTCCATTGCCATGGGGATGAATGCATATGGTAACCAGGATATAGGCTTTACTCATCTATCTCTGGACGATCAGATTTATCTAGCTCAGTCCAATGTCATTCGCAAGGTAGCTGCAGAAGGCCCTTGTGTAATCGTAGGTAGATGTGCTGACTATATACTTAGGGACTTCGATAATGTTATTCACATTTTCATATGGGCTGACTTAGCCTTCAGAAAGGACAGGGCAGTTAGACTGTACAAGTTACCTGAGAATAAAGCGGAAGAGGAAATTATTAAGACGGATAAAAGAAGGGCTAATTATTACAACTACCATGCCAGCGAGAAATGGGGAAAAGCCGAAAATTATCACCTCTCTATAAAGAGTGACTACGTGGAAATTGATGGAGCAGTGGATATGATTGCAAGTTTTCTGGAACGCGGAGAAAGGGGTAACCGAACTGAATGAGATTAAAAGATAAATTCAACAGAAAGTATATGCAGATATCTTTGTATGTGATTATAACATGCGTGATAATCTATTCGCTTTCTAAAATCGCAGATAATGCCCCAGTAATTGCGCGAAAAGTGATGGATATAATAGGTTGGCTCTTAAAGGTAATCAAGCCTCTTATTCTAGGATTTGTAATAGCATATCTTATGGATCCTATTGTATGTTTTTTTGAAAGAAGATTTCGTAAGTATAGAATATTTAAGCTGATGAAAAACTACAGAACTTGGGCTACAGTTATAGCGGTCGCGTTGCTTGTGCTAGTCATTGCAGGATTGATTTCCTTACTGGTGTTCAGTGTTACAGACCAGCTCCGGTTGGCCAACTTCGATGATATCATGCAGCTTGCCGATGAGTACATGAATAGCCTGAAGGCTTTTTATGAATCCATTGTGGGTAAGATGGAGGAGCTAGATATCGAATCCCAGGAGATGGAACAGTACGTCAAGAATGCGGCAACCTATGTATTGGATTCATTGGTTGGCATAGCTGAAAATACCGTATCCTCGATCAAGAATATATCAAACTATATGACTACAATTATATTCAGTTTTATTATTGGTTTCTACTTTATGATTGACGGAAGATTGTTCATGGACTACTTAAAAAAGGTATTTAAAGCACTGTTCACCGAACATTTTAACATGAAAACAATGAATGTTGTTCATGATATTGACCATGTCTTTTCGGGATACATAAGAGGGCAGTTGACTGACGCACTCGTAATGATGGTATTAATTAGTCTGACGCTGTCGATTACCGGAGTAAAGTTTGCAATTGTAATCGGAATCTTTGCTGGTATCGGAAACTTGATACCGTATTTTGGCCCGATTGTCGCATATATTGGTACGACGATTGTATGCCTGATTAATGGTGATACAAAGATACTGTTTGTTTCTATTATAGCATTAATATTCATTCAGTTCCTTGATGGAAATATGATTGGTCCAAAATTACTTAGCCGTTCAATTAAGATACACCCCTTGATAATTATTATTTCCTTAATCTTTGGTAATGCGATTGGTGGCTTCCTTGGTATGCTTCTTGCAGTGCCAACCGGAGCCTATATTAAGTTAATTTTTGCCCGTCACATAGAACACAGGATAAATCGGAAAGAAGGGCTGTAAAAACTTAAGGAAAAATTAAGAAAAAATGTAGTCATTATTTAAGATTTATGGTGTAACATTATAAAGTAGGTTTAACCTGGCGTGAAACTGGGAAGGTGCAGATATGAAGAAAAATGACAATATAATAGAGGTTAAGAATGTAAAGAAAGTTTACCGGATGGGTAATGAAAGGATATGTGCAGTCGACAACGTAAGCTTTGCAATTAGAAAAGGTGAGTTCTGTTGTTTGTATGGCGTATCAGGATCCGGTAAATCTACACTTCTGAATGTTATGGCTGGGATAGAGAAGATCACCTCTGGCCAGATCATTATAAAAGGAAGAAATGTACATAGAATGAGTGAAAAGAACTTAGCAAAATTCCGGCAGAACAACTTGGGATTTGTGTTCCAATCCTATAATCTCCTTAACACCATGACTGCCTTAGAGAATGTAGAGATGCCGTTGGTATTCAAACATTTCAAAACAAAGCGAAGGAAGAAGCTTGCCAGAGAAATACTTATAAAGGTAGGCTTGGGTGGAAGACTTAAGCATAAGCCAAAGCAAATGAGCGGTGGACAGCAGCAGAGGGTAGGAATAGCGAGGGCTTTTGTTAGTAATCCTGAGATAGTGTTTGCAGATGAACCTACTGGTAATCTGGATTCAAAGACCTCTAAGGAGGTTATGGATTTGATTAAAGGAATGGCACGGGCCAATAACCAGACCATAGTTATGGTAACCCATGACCGTAGGCTAACACAGTATGCAGATCGGATTATTCATATTTTTGATGGTAAGATAGAAGAGATAGAGCTAGTGGAAAAGGATGGACAATCGGAAGA
>DATESP010000162.1:0-23445 GCA_035270645.1 Mobilitalea sp.
GCAATAATGAAAAGTCTATGAAGACGGACAGTAAAGCTGCCGGTGGTGAACTTTAGCAGTGCAACCTCCGGCATTTTATAATGTAGTTTCGGTAGTAAATAATACAGTGTTTTGATTAAAGGATTTATTGATTGGAGTAGACTTACAGAATGAGAACAAAGGATTTTTATTATGAATTACCACAGGAATTTATTGCACAGGATCCACTTGAGGATCGCTCCGGCTCAAGATTAATGATACTAGATAAAGTAACAGGAGCCATAGAGCATAAGACCTTTAAGGATGTGATACAGTATCTCCACAAGGGGGATTGTCTGGTTATAAATGATACAAAGGTTATTCCAGCTAGATTGATAGGGGAGAAACTAAGAGAGCTGAACACCTCAACAGGAGGTGAGGAGGAGCATGGTGCCAAGATAGAACTGCTTCTCTTAAAACGTAGGCAAGATGATATATGGGAGACCCTTGTGAAGCCGGGTAAAAAAGCAAAGCCGGGGACTAGGATTAGTTTTGGCGATGGACTTCTTACGGCTGAGATTATTGATGTTATAGAAGAAGGGAATCGTCTTGTTAAGTTTACCTATCAGGGAATATTTGAAGAGATATTGGATCAATTAGGTGGAATGCCTCTTCCACCCTATATAACCCATGAATTGCTAGATAAGAGTAGATATCAAACTATTTATGCCAAATACGAAGGCTCTGCGGCAGCACCTACAGCAGGGTTACATTTTACTAGAGAACTCTTAGACAAGATAGAAGATATGGGAGTAACAATAGCCAGAGTCACATTGCATGTCGGTCTTGGCACTTTTCGTCCGGTAAAGGTAGATAATGTCCTGGAACATCATATGCATTCGGAGTTTTACCAAGTATTACCGAGCGAGGCTGATAAGATCAATAATACCAAAAAATTAGGTGGCAGGGTTATCTGTGTCGGAACTACGAGCTGCAGGACTGTTGAATCTGCTGCTGACGAGAAAGGTTTAGTGCGCGCCGGAAGTGGCGATACCTCCATTTTCATCTATCCTGGTTATCAGTTTAAGGTATTGGATGCGCTAATCACGAATTTTCACTTACCCGAGTCAACCTTACTTATGCTGGTATCTGCATTGGCGAGCAAGGAGCATATCATGGAGGCATATCAAGAGGCTGTAAGGGAACATTACCGGTTTTTTAGTTTTGGTGATGCCATGTTCATAGGATAAATAAGTTCGGACTAATGTATCAAAGAGGATGGGACAGATTATGTTAACCTTTATACTAATGATGGAAGATGGAGAAAAGAAGGATATGCTAGAAAGGCTTTATATTGAATACAATAAAGAGCTTTTTTACGTAGCATATCAAATTCTGAACAATTATCATGACGCTCAGGATGTCCTTCAGGATGCATTTATTAGGATTTCTAAGCATTTGGATAAAATCAGTAAAATTAACTGCAAGAAAACGAGAGCTTATCTGGTTATTATAGTAAGAAACTTATCGTTTGATCGTTATAATGAAAAAAAAAGGTCTATACCTACTGATTTTGCAGAAGAAGGTGCAGATTTAACGGCTAAAAAAATATCATTGGAGGAACATGTCCTACATCTAGAGCTCGGTAAAGATCTGGCGAAGGCAATGAGTAGGATAAATACCGGATATGCGGATATTCTGACACTAAAATATTACTATGAGTATGATAATACCCAAATTGGTGAATTGATTAATATGTCATCAGAAAATGTTAGTGTCAGATTATGTCGCGCAAAAGCCGCCTTGAAGAAAATACTGTCTGAAGGGGGTGTTGGAAATGAACAATAGCATACATACAGACAGAGAATATCAGCAGGAGCTTGAAGATGTTTTTTTAAGGCATATTGGCTATGAATATACGCAGCTTATTTGCGAGGAACAGGTTGAAAGTGAGCAGGAGTGGAAGAATATCCAGATTCCAGAGGAACTAGACTGGTGGTTTGGAGATTTTACTAGGCTTGAAGAAAAGAAAAGGAAAAGTAAAGCCCGAAACCTTAGACTACTGAAGCATTTGAAGAGAGCTGCAATATTCCTATTATTTCTAGTCGGGGTCAATTTCATACTCGTTTCCAGTGTAGAGGCTTACCGTGTCAAATGGCTGAATACAGTCTCAAGTATAAAGGAGAAGTTTATACAGATAGATACGATAGAAGAATCAACAGATTCCTCTGACAATATACCGAAGGACTGGGGAGGCAAATACTACCTTACCTATCTGCCAGCCGGGTATAAACTCTTACAAACAGTTGTAGATGATGATTTTCCAATCTTGATTTATACTAATCAAAATGGAAATAATATTGTTTTTCAGCAAATACAACAGGGTTCTTCAGTACGAGTAGATTCAGAAAACGGAAAAGTTACTAATGTGATTATTAACGATAACCAAGAGGCATTCCTTATAGAGAAGGGGTCAGAGAGGACACTAAACTGGTTGCAGGGGGATATGGCATTTCATCTTGAAGCACATAAATTAGAGTTACCGGAGTTTATACAAATGGCGGAAAGTATAGTAATCAAAAATAATTAATATTTATTCATAATAAGTGCAAGAAAAAACCTCCTTTGTCGTTATATATATAAAAGGAGGTTTTTTTGCATGAAAAAATTAATAAAAGTAATTGCAATTTGTATATCTTTCATTCTTACAAGTTCAACTTTACCCATGGAGGTATTGGCAGCAAATGAATCAGAGCAGATAGTACAACCTATGTATATTAACATAACTTCGTATATTAATTCATTTAATATTGACCCAGATGGACAGGCGAATGTGTATACATATGTTTCTTCGGGCACAGCTGATAAAGTAGCGGTAGTCGTATTTTTAGAGAAATATAATAATGGTTACTGGTCGACTATCAACAGTTGGTCAGATTCAAGAATGGATTCCTATGCATATGCAATCGGCCATTATTATGTGGTTCACGGACAGTACAGAATTCGCTCCTATTGTTATACTTATATAAATGGAGCAGTGACAGATTATGATAGCTTTATCAGCGATGTTAAAACATATTAACACACCGAAATACTTTTGTAAGCCTATCAATAATAATTTGACCAAGTTGAATTATTAGTTAAGACTAGATCAGAGGCTATAAATGAACAAGCATATTTCTTTATTTTTCATTTGATAACTTGAAGCGTGGCACCTCTATCAAGCTGTATTTTATTGGGGAATAAAATACATACACAAAAAGGAACCATTATGGTTCCTTTTTGTGTATAGATATATATCATGAAAACAAGTAAAGTAATTGTTATATTCTAGAATTTATTCTAGAATTGACAAATTCTTAACATTGACATTTGAGAGCCAATATGTTAAAACTGAAGTATTCGTTTTAATACTTTGAGAATGTTTTGAGTACCTGGGTTTGAGCTTAAGGGAGAGCTTCTTAATAAAAGTTCACCATTTTATAGTCAAGCGGTTAAGCTAAACATGGAAAGGGGTGAAATAAATGCATATGCCATTATCTGAAGCTATTCTAGATGCATTGTTTTGCATGGCTTTTGTATTTGCAGTCTTAGCAATGCTTTGGGGAATTATCAGAATTTTTTCTGCTTCTATCAGAGCTATAGAATCAAGAAAGAATAAAAGTACTGATAACATTAACCGATAAGACAAATTTAATGCAAAGTTAAATATAGAGCTTTATTCAAAGCTTTATTACTAGTAATTGTCACAGAACATAATTAAATTTGCGTAAAGGAATAGGAGGAATTTAAAGTGTTTATTGATTCGATAGTAAAATTATGGGAAGGTTCGGGCTTCGCCGCTCTGACCTGGCAAGCGCTTGTTATGATATTGCTTGCTTTTGTACTTATATACTTAGCTATTGCTAAGAAATTTGAACCTCTTTTATTATTGCCAATTGCATTTGGCATGCTATTAGCTAATCTACCGTTAACTGGTATGATGAGTGAACCGGCTACCTCTACAGAAGCCGGAGGGTTACTATATTATCTATATATGGGTGTAAAGAAGGGCATTTATCCATCACTGATATTCTTGGGAATTGGAGCAATGACCGACTTTGGCCCACTGATTGCACGTCCTAGTAGCCTTTTAATTGGCGCAGGTGCTCAATTTGGTATTGCCATAGCTTTTATCATAGCAATCATATTGAACTTTGATCCGCAGCAAGCTGCATCTATAGCAATAATTGGCGGTGCTGATGGCCCAACTGCAATTTATCTAACAACCAAGCTCGCACCGAAGCTGCTGGCACCCATATCAATCGCTGCCTACTCCTATATGGCATTGATTCCTATGATACAGCCACCTATCATGAAATTACTTACTACGAAAAAAGAACGTGCTATTAAGATGGAACAATTACGTACTGTTTCTAAGCTAGAAAAAATATGCTTCCCGATAGTAGTTGCCGTAGTATGTATATTACTTTTGCCATCAGTTGCTCCTTTGATCGGAATGTTAATGCTTGGTAACCTTTTTAAAGAATCAGGTGTTACTGAGAGACTTTCTGAAACAGCACAAAATGCTTTAATTAATATAGTTACTATTTTCCTGGGAGTTACGGTTGGAGCAACTGCGGTAGGAGTTGATTTCTTAAAACCAAAGACTCTGGGAATCGTATTCCTCGGACTGGCTGCATTTATGTTCAGTACGGTTGGTGGTCTCTTAATTGCTAAAATTATGAGTGTTATTACAAAGGGCAAGATTAATCCCCTGATTGGCTCTGCCGGAGTATCAGCAGTACCGATGGCTGCTCGTGTAGCTCAGATTGAAGGACAGAAAGCAAATCCAGGAAATTATCTTCTGATGTTTGCTATGGGCCCGAATGTTGCAGGTGTAATCGGCTCAGCAGTAGCAGCAGGTGTACTCCTATCTCTATTTGGCTAATATATTAGTTAATGAATTTGGCAAATTTCAAATGAATTATATTGATCACCTTTCCACTCTGCGAAGTTGTCAGAGTATAGTAACAGTAGAGATTTTTCTCACTGTTACTTTCACGGAGAGGTGATTTTTTATACCAAAAGGAAGTAAAAGGAAGTAAAAGGAAGTAGCAAGTTGTATTATATAGTAGCCAGTTGTATTATAAAATAGTTCTTGACAATTCTGAAATAGTCATCTATGATATTTAGATATAGTAAAAACGTTGAAGGTGAATATAGTAGGATATATTTTCCCGACAGAGAGCATGTGCCACCGGCTGAGAGCACATTCAGGGTCCAGATATATTACGAAATTCGGCACCAGAGTTGCCTTTAAGATGTCAGAAGAATAAATCGATTTAATTCTTGATGGCAGAAGATTGGCCGGATCAGTTCCGTTATGACTGTTGAGGAGCTTATTAACATAAGCTTGAATCTGGGTGGTACCACGATGTTTTCGTCCCTTGCGGACGGGAGCTTTTTTTTGTTGTACAGGAAAGTTAGCCCTATACAAAAATTGCTCCGCTAATCGAATATAGTCGGCTTTTGGATGACACACTCATAGAATCGAAGAGTTTTGAACAGTAGAAGGCTTTGCATAACAAATAACACTATAGTTTCATGTAAGTAGATAAGGAGGAGTAGCATGTTAGAGAATCTTGAAAAGATTAAACGACAGTTTGAGAATGAGTTGAATTTAGTCCAGTCAAACGATGAGCTGGAGAGGATCAGAGTATCCTTCCTAGGTAAGAAGGGTCTTGTTACTGAGGAGTTAAAAAATCTCCGTAATTTGAGTGCTGAGGAGAAAAAGACTGCAGGAATGCAGGTGAATACTTTGAAGGGTGAGATTGAGAAGGCTATAGTAGGCTACCAGAAGACTCTGGCGGAGAAGGAATACTTACGGGAAATTGAAGATGCTGAACGCTTCGATTATTCCATTCCCTCGGCGATTGAGGTTGGAACTCTTCATCCCATTACAATTGTACAGAAGCAGATTGAGAATATATTTAAGACAATGGGCTTTATTATTGAGGATGGCTTAGAAATCCAGACCGAATACAATAACTTTGAGGCTGTTAATATTCCAAAGAATCATCCAGCAAGAGATATGCAGGATACCTATTATCTGGAGAACGGACAGCTATTAAAGACTCATACTTCTGCAGCTCAGAACACGATTATGAGAAAATATGGTGCACCTAAATCTGGAGAAACCCTCAAGGTATTGTTCCCAGGAAGATGCTTTAGAAATGAAAATATAGATGCCAGTCATGATAACACCTTCTTCCAGCTTGAAGGCATGATGATTGGCGATGATATCTCCATCTCCAACTTGATTTATTTCATGAAGGTTCTGTTAACCGAGGTGTTCCAAAGGGATGTCAAGGTTCGATTAAGACCGGGTTTCTTCCCCTTTGTAGAGCCTGGTTTTGAACTAGACATCAACTGTGCCATATGTGGCGGAACTGGATGTCCTACCTGTAAACAGTCAGGATGGCTTGAGCTACTGCCCTGTGGTATGATTCACCCGAATGTACTTCGCATGGGGGGCATTGATCCGGATAAATATACTGGCTTTGCCTTTGGACTAGGGCTAACCAGACTGGCTATGATGAAATATAATATCAAGGATATTCGTCTATTTAACAGTGGTAACTTAAAGCAGTTAAAGCAGTTTACGATATAGGAGGGAACGGATTATGTTAATTTCAATGAATTGGATATCAGAATATACAGATCTCAATGGAGTGAATTTAAAGGAATTGATTAACCAATTTACTCTATCTACAGCAGAGGTCGAAGAAATATATGAAATGGGAAAGAATATTAAGGATGTTGTCGTAGGAAAGCTGATTGAAATAAAAGATCATCCCAATTCCAAGAAGCTGCATCTAGTTAAGGTGGATATTGGTAGCGAAATCGTTGACTGCGTCTGTGGAGCACCAAATGTATTTGTCGGAGCCGTCGTTCCATTTGCTAAGCTTGGTGGTAGAGTGGGAGACCTTGATATAAAGGAAGCTAAGATTGCCGGGGAGACTAGCCGTGGTATGTGTTGTTCTGAGAAAGAGCTGGGAATAAGTGATAATCATGCCGGACTTATGATTTTAGAGGATATCTATCCACTCGGAACTAATATCAAGGAGTTTATGCAGATTGATGATACAGTATTTGAAGTGGACAATAAATCTCTGACAAACCGACCTGACCTTTGGGGTCATTATGGCATAGCAAGAGAAATAGCGGCCTTAAATAAAAGACCTTTGAAACCCGTGGAGGTATTGGATACCAACGTATTTAAGACTCTTGCACCGATAGCTCTAAAGGTGGAAAGTCCCGATAAGGTTTTCCGTTTCAGCTGTATCTCAGTGAAAAATATAACTAAGAGGCAAGCTCCGATTAATATGAAGATTCGTCTTACCTACTGCGGAATGAGACCTATTAATCTCCTGGCAGATTTGACCAACTATATGATGCTAGAAGTTGGCCAGCCGATGCATGCCTATGATTATAGCAAGGTTTCTGAAATCAGGGTTAAGACCTTTTCGGAACCTATAGATTTCCAAACGCTAGATGGAGTTATGAGAAAAGTAGATTCAGATACGCTAATGATTTGTAATGAGAAGGAAGCAGTTGGTGTGGCTGGCGTCATGGGCGGTGAGTTATCCTCTATTTCTGATGAAACAGATTCAGTATTACTAGAGTCCGCTAACTTTGATGGAACCTCTGTCCGCAGAGCTGCAGTTCGCTTAGGGCTTCGTACTGATGCAAGCTCCAGGTATGAGAAGACCTTGGATCCGGAAATGACGGTTCCTGCGATAGAGCGTTTCTTAAAGCTGTTAAATGAAATCGATCCGGGAGCTAAGGTTACTTCTTCCTTAACCGACAGCTATGTTCAGCATTACGATAGGATAGATATTGCTTTCGATAAAGCCTATGTTGACAAATATACAGGTATTGATATTTCCTCAGATCAGATTGAAGAGACACTGACCGCTCTTGGTTTTACGGTTTCTCGTAAGTTAGATGAATTTGAACTAGTGGTTCCCTCCTGGCGTGCTACTAAGGACGTATCGATGAAGGCAGATATTATCGAGGAGATTACCAGAGTATATGGCTATGATAACTTCGATATTCGTTCTACAAAGACCTTACTGACCCCAGTCCGCCACAGCGTGGAGAGGGATAATGAATATAGCATTAAGCTACTTTTGTCCGAACGATATGCTATGAGCGAGGTTCACAGCTATATCTGGTACGATAGCAAGATAAATAAGGAGCTTGGTATTTCAACCGAACCGAATATCCGTGTCATTAATTCGGTTACGGCGGAGAATGATATGATACGCTCTACAATCATCCCGAGTCTGCTGGATTTTGTCTATAAGAATGTGGATTCTACTCCCGAGATGGGGATGTTCGAAATCGGTCGTGCAGTAGATGGACTAAATCAGGACGGATTGTGTAATGAGAGAAAGAGACTTGGTATTGTCTTGGCAAGCAAGAAACTGAGTGAAAAAGAGATATACTTTAAAGCTAAGGAAATTGCCCAACAGGTCCTTCTGGCTGTCAAGAATGTTGCTCCTAAGTTTATGGAAGCAAACGACGAGATTAAAAAGAATGGTTTTGTTCATCCGATTAATTCTGCAAGTATTAGCCTCAAGGGTGAAGATATCGGATATTTCTCCATTTTAAATCCGAGAATTAAGAACCGTATAGACAAGAAGCTAAACGTAGCCTTTGTGGAAATCGATGTTTATAGTATGGAGAAGGTAGTAGCTGAGGAGCTGCAGTACTCAGAGATATCCAAATATCCCGGAGTCACCGTGGATCTAAGCCTTATTACAGACAAGGAACTCCGTTATGAGAATATAACAGATAATATCGGACAGTACAGCTGTGAGTACCTACAGAGTTACCATCTGGTGGACATCTTCGAGGATGAGAAACTGCTTCCGGGCAAAAAGAGCGTTACAGTCCGCTTCGAGTTTGGCTCCATGGACCGCACCCTGGAGGGTCAGGAAATCCAATCGATGGTAGATGGATTACTGGCTGTGCTTAAGGATAAGGGAATGGAATTAAGATCCTAGGGAGAGGTGCGATATAGATATGGATAGTAAGGAAAATAAAGCTATAGAAAATAAAGCTATAGAAAATAAAGGCATAGGTAATAAGGGTATAGATAATAAGAGTAATGATGATAAAAGCATGGATGGTAAAGGTGTTAATAAGAAGGCTATTAATATAAAGATAATAATGAAAGAGGTTAAGAGCTGGAGTCTAGTATTAATAATAGCCTTTTTATGTGCATTTATCATAAGTAGTAAAGCTTATGCTAAGGTAATAGTACATCAGAGCTCAATGGAGAATACTCTTTTTGCAGGTCAACACTTAATTGTGGATGAGATCAGTTACAAATTTCATGAACCTAAACGGGGCGATATCATAACCTTCTTCGCAAATGAAGATAAAGGAACTATAGTAGATGACTTTTTACGCTATATTGATGGAATCGCTGTCAAATTCGACAGCAGGGAGACCAGTTTAAAGAATGAAAAGATGGTGAAAAGAGTTATTGGTATCGAGGGTGATGTAATCGATATTAAGGATGGGTTAGTATATGTTAACAATGTAGAACTAGAGGAATCCTATATACATGACAAAACAGAGACGAGGGAAGTGGAATATCCCCTAGTCGTAGGAAAAGGAAAACTATTTGTGCTGGGAGACAATAGGGCTGTTAGTGAAGATAGTAGAGCCTATGGCGTGATAAGTTGTGATCAAGTACAGGGAAAAGTAATATTTCGTATCTACCCCTTTAATAGGGTAGGTAAAGTAAAATAAGATATAACTGTGAAGGTACTGAACAGTTATAATAAAAAGTCATTCTAATCTTGTTGAAATACAAGATTAGAATGACTTTTTGTAACTATTCAGAACCCCCGAGAATCACGCAGTGGATTCGAGTGAGTCAGCGCCAAAATGGATGTATTTTATCCATTTTGTGTGCATAGGCATCGTAAGATGCCATGTAACTGCGAAGGCACTGAACAGTTACGACTTTTTTATATAATAGGATAAGTAAATAACTACAAAGTTGGCATAATATAAGTTATCAAGCGATGCTTTATCGCCGTGCAATGCTTTACTGTGGTTAATTCAGAAATAATTAAGGGTGTCCACGGAACACATTTCATTAATTTTAAGGAGGGCTTTACGAATTGTTGGGCACAACTGAAGGAATAGGTTTTTATATAGAAAGTAATATAGGAATTGGAGTACTTATTATACTGATTATACTAACACTGAGTATATTATGGTATCTATATTACCGCTTTATTTATTTCAGAAAAAGAGCACGTTTTTACAGGAATTCAGAGTATGAAAAGGAAATGCTGGAGCCTAAGGAATGGGAGAGCCAGATGTCCGCACTGGCAGAAGAACATGTAGATGCGAAAAGAAAGCACTTTAATTTTGTCCTGGAGGATTCTAATCAAATTGCTTATCGAAGGCTTAATAAAATCCGTAATAATATCTCTGATGTACCAACAGATATTATTTCTCTAATACCAGCTGCACGTTGGTTATTTGACAACTTTCAAATTCTATACAGAGAGATTAAGAAGACGAGGACTTCAGGTACTAGCTATGAGATTCTACCGATCATTAAAAATAAGCATTACCACGGATATCCCAGGGTTTATATCGTGGCAAAGAAGATGGTGGCTTTGTCCGGAGGCCATCTAAGTGAGGATACCATCTCTATAATGATTAATGCTTATCAGGAGAGTATGCCATTAACCGATAAAGAGCTATGGGTTCTCCCCGAGATGATAGGTTTTTGTTTGCTAGAAAGTGTCATCGAGGTGGCAGAGGATATCATTAAGATCGTTAAATGCAAATCCAAGGCTGATAGGTTTGTTAAGGATAAATTGGCCCCATGGCAAGGACTTAGGGAAGGTGTGCGTCCTGAAATACCGTTAGTCAGCGGAGATATTTCCTTGCTGTTAAGTGATGTGGATGCAAAACACAAGGATAATTGCGCCTTTCATTCCCATGTTATCTATTTGCTTAAAAACATGTCCTTTGATGATATGGCTGTGCAGAGATACTTGGATTATCAGAACAAGTCCGGGACGCAGCAATTAAAGCCCTCTCAGGTCTTTCTTGAGGAAGGGAAACTTGAATCCCATCTTGAGCTTAGTATCCGCGCATTAATCATAAGTCTTAGAGAGGTAAATGAAACAGATGACGAGAATTTTTTTGAAAAGTATTCCTGTCTAGAGAAGATACTGTCTAAGGATCCGGAACAGATATATAGCAGGATGGATCCGGAGAGTAGAGGGATGTATCGCGGAATCATTGTAAAACTCGCACATAAAACAGGGGCAAAGGAGGAACTGATAGCGCAGGAATGTCTTGCTCTTACGGCTAAGAATAGAGAGGATCTAAACCAGGCCCATCATGTTGGAGCCTATCTTCTTGGCAGGGGCTACAAGGCTTTGGAGGCAAAGGTTCGTAATAGAACGATAACTGTAAATTTAAAAAAGAAAAAAAACTTTAAGGGATTCGCGTACTTTTTTACCTTATCGATAATTTTGATTGCAATATGCTGTACTTTCAAATATATCATGGTAAGTCAGGGAGAAATCCAAGGCTTAGTTCCGATTATTATTACTCTGATAATTGCTTTGCCAATCTTCATTGGTATAGCCCTGGAAATAACTAATCATATATTTACCAGAAGAATTATGGTAACCAAGTTACCTTCTCTAGATTTTAATCAGGGGATTCCTGAGCATGCCAGAACCTTCATAGTCATGCCGGTGATTGTCTCATCTAAAGAGCAGGGAGAGGAATACCTCGACCGTCTTTTAAAGCACTATCTGGCAAATCGTCAGTCAAACCTATATTTTGCCCTTCTTGTTGATTATGAGGATTCACCCGAGCAGAAGATGAAGAAGGACGCTGTGATTGAAGAGGCATTAATACAACACTTAACGGAGCTCAACTTATCGTATCCAAACGAGCATCAGCGCTTTTGCCTGTTTGTTAGAGAACGTAAATGGAATCCCTCGGAACAATGCTATATGTGTTGGGAGCGGAAGAGAGGAAAGCTTGAGGAGTTTAATCAGTTATTATATGGTGAAGGTAAGGATAATACAAGCTTCGTTACGCAGATATGTGACAGGGAGCTGCTTAACACATTTAAATATGTCATTACGCTGGATGCAGATTCTAATTTATTGAGGGATAATGCTGCAAAGCTGGTAGGATTGATTGATCATCCTCTAAATCAGCCGGTTCTCGATGCTACGACCGGAAGGGTCAAGGAGGGCTATGTTATTATTCAGCCCGCGGTACGTAATCATATCGCAAATCAGAAGGATAGCAGTTTTACAGAGATTTTTGGCGGTCAATCTGGTTTGGCACATTACTCCAGTGTGATATCCGACATTTATCAGGATATCTTCAACCAAGGAATCTATATTGGAAAGGGTATTTATCATATTGAAGCCTTTCATAAGACGCTTCATAACAAACTACCAGAGAATCGGGTTTTAAGCCATGATCTTCTCGAGAGTTGCTATGCAAGAACTGCTTTTTCAAGTGCAGCTCAAATTATGGATCGTTTTCCTAGCAGTGTCATCTCTTATGGAAAGAGGGAACACCGGTGGATCAGAGGGGATTGGCAGCTCCTACCCTGGCTCTGGAAGAAAAAAGCCTTCAATGGGAAACCGCTATGCTCACTATCAAAATGGAAAATATTTGATAATCTAAGACGCAGTATGGTTCCTCTATGCAAAATTATTCTGATTATTGCCAACCTAGCATGGATGCCGAAGGCTAGTTACCTGTGGATTCCGGTGGTATTCTTTAGTGATTTCCTGAATCTGGTGATTCTTCTCATTGCAATCATATCACAGAAGTTATATCGGCCAAAGCTAGTAATTGTATATAAAGGATTGCTTAGGGAGCTGAGGATTATGACATTAAGAGCATACCTTGAGCTCGTTCTTACACCCTACAGGGCTTATATATCCAGTGACGCAAGCATAAGAACGATATATCGGTTATTTATTAGCAGGAAGAATCTGCTTCGTTGGAATGCTTCAGAAGCTGTGGATAAATCAATTATTAATACAAGAAAGGGCTATTTCCTTACCATGTGGGGTTCTCTGCTACCAACAGCCGTATTGCTATTGCTCTTGCTATTTGTGGAAGTGGATCTGGTTGGAGTAGTTATATATGGAGCTTTGATACTAATATGGGCGCTTGCCTTTTTGATGGCATATCGTATGAGTCAGCCGAGAGAAGAGAAGCTTCCGCTGGAGCTGAAGGAGGAGAAGGAGCTACTAATTGAAACCGCCCGAAGAACCTGGCAATTCTTTCAGAAATTTGCTAGTCAAAATAGCAACTGGCTATGTCCGGATAATTATCAGATAGACTATAAAGTAAAAATCAGTGATAAGACGTCACCTACAAATATAGGACTTCAATTTCTGGCAATTCTGACAGCAAGAGATCTAGGATTTCTAACCTTAAGTCTTACTATATCAAAGGTTGAAAACCTACTTGATACTGTGCTTAAACTTCCTAAGTGGAAAGGTCATCTATACAATTGGTATAATATCAAGACTTTAGAAGTGTTAAGCCCCGAATATATATCAACCGTAGATAGCGGAAATTTCCTGGGAGATTTGATTGCTCTGAAGAATGGACTCCTAGAACAAATTAATCAGCCCGTATTTACAAAACATTTGATTAAGGAGTTACAAGTTTCGATAAGCCGTTCTAATACAAAAAACTTAAAATGGGGAGAAAATATCTCGATCGGTGAGGTTATAACAGATATCACAGATCTATGGGAAAATTTAAGCTGTAATGAAGCTCAGCCGGAGAAGAAAGCCATACCTTGTAGAGATCTGATGCGCAATATTGAAGAGATTGTAAAAGAAGCAACAGATTTTCAATTAAGAGATAACATTCTTTCCTCCTGCCCAACAATAAATCAACTGAAGGAAAGCGGTAATAAGTCCGCTACTCTTATGATCGAGAAGATTAAAGAGATTACCAAGAAGATTGATGCCATGCTTGAGCAAGTGGATTTTAAATTTTTATTTAATGAAAAGAGAATGCTCTTTCACATCGGATATCATGTAGCCTCACAGAGTATGGATATGGGTTGCTATGATTTAATGGCATCTGAGGCAGCACTTACAAGCTTAATAGCGATAGCAAAGGGTGAAGTGCCGTTAAAGCATTGGTACAAGCTTGGTAGGCCGCTGACCTTAATCAAAGGTATCCCCTGCTTTGTGTCCTGGAGCGGGACTATGTTCGAATATCTGATGCCGAGTTTGGTATTAAAGGAATATGAGGGATCGGTATTTTCTGAATCTTATAAAGCGGCAGTACTGCAGCATATGAAATATGCAAAACAGATGGAGATACCCTGGGGAATCTCAGAATCGCAATATTACCGCTTTGACCTAAATTCCAATTACCAGTACAGGGCATTTGGTGTACCTAAGCTGAGGTTACAGCCTGTACGAAGAAATCCATTGGTGGTAGCTCCCTATGCAACTATGCTGGCACTAGAGCATTCAGGGGTTAATGGATTGTCCAATCTGAATAAACTTGCTGAACTGGGAGGCTTTGGTGAATACGGTTTTTATGAAGCAATTGATTTTACTGGACCGGATGCAAAGACGATGGCACCCTACTGTATCGTGAAATCCTTCATGGCACATCATCAGGGGATGAGTCTTGTGGCAATCGATAATTTCTTGAACCAAGGTATTATGCGAAATAGGTTCCATAGAGAACCCATGGTTAAGGCTACTGAAGTGCTACTTGAGGAAAAGCGTCAATCCCATCTGATTTCTACAGCTAAAAGGGGATATACAATTTATATAGGAAAATTGCATCCTAAGGAAGAGGTATATAATAACAGGTATGTTAACAGTACAACGCCTGAAATACCTGTGGCGGGCTATATGTCCAATAATAATTATTCACTGATGATTACCTCGGACGGAGATGGCTTCAGCCGTTATAGTAATATAGAGATATATAGGTGGAGAGCAGATCTTTATGCGAATACTGGCAACTATATCTATATCAAAGATATCAGCCAGGGTAAGCTTTGGAGTGCTACCTATCATCCGACACGAACGGAGCCTAAGGAATACAAGGTTGTATTTTCGCCACATAGTGCGGAGTTTACGAGGCTGGACGGGGATATCTCTTCTCATACAGTAGTAAGTCTATCGCCAAGCCACAATTTTGAGATTAGAAAGTTATCCTTAACCAATCGTGGGAAAAAAGCTAAAAATCTTGAAATAACCAGTTACCTTGAGGTAGTAGGCGACAGCCACCTGGCTGAACTTAGTCATCCAGCGTTTAATAAGTTATTTATTGAGAGTGAATTTATAGAGGAACAGTCTATATTTCTTTCGAGGAGGAGAAACAGCAAGGGTGTAGCAAATCCATATCTATGTCATATGGTGAAGACGGGAATGAAGACTACCTGTAAGGTAGAGTATGAGAATGACAGGCTAAGATTTCTAGGAAGAAATAACACCCCGGAAAATCCAGAGGTAGTCATAAACAGTATATCCTTGTCCAATCGTTCAGGCTTTTGTAACGATCCGATAATGAGTCTGCGTGTAAATATCAGTCTGGAGGCCGGAGAAACAACATGGATTTCCTTTATTACCGGGGTGTGTGACACTAAGGAGGACGCAATCGGAATTGGAAAAGAGCTGTCTGCTGCCTATCGGATTGATGAGATAATGGAAAGCTTCAGGCTTCAGACTGAGATTGAGCTTAAATATCTAGAGATAACTAGGGAACAGTTAAGTGCTTTTCAGAACTTAATTATTCCGATTTTTTACCCTTCTGCTATATATCGTGGACCTAGGCAGAATATTCGAAGAAATGTGAAAAATCAGAGCTTTTTATGGAAGTTCGGAGTATCAGGAGATAATCCTATATTTCTCCTGCGTATAGAATCAATTGATGAGGCGGAAATGATTAAAGAAGTCCTAAAGTGTTATGAATATATGCGGATTAACCGTGTTGAAGTGGATCTTATTATATTGAGCGAAGCAAAACATGGTTATATGCAGGAGTTAGATGATTTAATTCATGATATGACCAGTTCCCTAAAAATATATGATATAGAGGGAGCTAAACCAAGTCTTTTCCTGCTTCATTCCTATCAGATGATACCCGCAGAGCTAGACCTGCTCTATACAGTCGCAAGGGTTGTATTTACTGATAAGACAGGAATATATTTTCGAAATATAAAAGGGTTAAAATGAACAGGAAGGAGAGGATAACTTTGGACTTTGAAAATAAACCTGAAATATCAAATACCACGCCAAATAGGGACTATGAGTTTTTCAATGGATTTGGTGGCTTTGTCGAGAAAGGAAGGGAATATGAGATTCTTCTGGAAGGGAACAACAAGCCACCTCTACCCTGGATTAATGTTATAGCGAACAAGGGTTTTGGATTTCATATCTCAGAATCAGGGGCAGGGTTTACCTGGTGCACAAACTCAAGGGAGAACAAGATTACCCCCTGGTCCAATGATCCAGTGACGGATCCGCCGACCGAGGCAATATATATATTTGATGAAACTACGGGTCATATCATGACACCCTGTTCCCTGGGGAGATCGGATCATGGAGATTACAGGGTAAGGCATGGTTTTGGGTATACAACATTTCTCCATGAGGAAGGTGATACAGGCCAAGAGCTTACGGTATTTACACCTCTGGAGGAAGCGTTAAAGCTATGGGAGCTCAAGCTTTCGAACCACTCTGATAGGGTGAAATATCTAAAACTTACCTATTATGTGGAATGGGTACTAGGGACACAGAGGGAGCATACGAATCCATATATCTTAACCGAATATAACAATGAACATGAGTATTTAAGCTCTCATAACCTCTATTCCTTTCACTTCCAGAAAGACCGTGCATTTATATTTTCCAGTGAGATGATTAGGGGATATACAGGTGACAGACAGGAGTTCCTCGGAGATAAAGGATCAGTAATAAATCCAATGGGGTTGGACCGAAAATTAACTAATAATACTGGTGTGTGTTATGATTCCTGTGGTGCCATTCAGATTTCCATTGCGATACAGCCGGGGGAGGAACGGACGGTTCTATTTGGATTGGGTATGAGTCAGGATAATGAAGAGATAATCAAACTTCGTTATAAATATAAAGATACGTCAAAAGCAAAAGAAGAGCTGGAGAAGATAAAGGCATACTGGGATACGACCTTAGGTGTAATCAAGGTCAAAACAAGCGATCGTGCAATTGATATCATGGTAAATGGCTGGCTTCTATATCAGACTATTTCTTGCAGAATTAATGCGAGAGCTGCCTTCTATCAATGTGGAGGTGCCTATGGATACCGCGACCAGCTTCAGGATACCCTATCTCTTCAATTTACCAATCCAGAGGCTTTAAGGAAGCAGATAGTGATTGCATGTGAAAGGCAATTTGAAGAGGGCGATGTACAACACTGGTGGCACCCTCCAATGGGTGTCGGAGTACGAACTAGAATTACAGATGATTTACTTTGGCTACCATATGCTGTAGCTGCATATATCAGAACGACTGAAGATATGACAATACTGGAGGAGCAGGTCCCCTATATTAAAGGACCTATGCTTGAGGAAAATCAACACGATATAATGGTAACACCAGAGATTTCGGGTCTGCTGGAAAGTGTATATGAGCATTGTAAGAAGACCATTAATCATACACGGTTCGGACGGCATGGACTTCCCCTAATGGGTGGAGGTGATTGGAATGATGGTATGAATGAGGTTGGTATTGGAGGCGAAGGAGAAAGCGTATGGTTGGGATGGTTTCTATATACCCTGCTCGGCGACTTTATACCACTTTGTCACAGGAAGGGTGAAGATGAATTTGCAGAAAAGCTTAGCCAGATAAGAGTTAATCTGATAAGCAGTATAGAAGAGCATACTTGGGATGGAGAATGGTATCTAAGAGCTTTTTATGATGATGGTACAAAGCTGGGGTCAAAGGAAAGTGATGAATGCCAGATTGATTCCATCAGCCAGTCCTGGAGCGTAATCTCAAAGGGTGCAGAAAAGAGCAGAGCCCTAACGGCGATGCAGTCAGCTTGGCGTTATCTGGTCAGAGAAGAAGAGGGAATATCATTACTTCTGGCGCCACCCTTTGATAAGACTGCTAAGAATCCTGGCTATATTAAGAATTATTACCCTGGAATCCGTGAAAATGGCGGTCAATATACTCATGCAGCAGTCTGGCTCGCCATAGCCAGCGCCAAAATTGGGGATTACAACATGGCTCATACCCTGTTCTCATTACTCAATCCGATTCACATTACTTCTAATAAGAGAGAGGCATTAAGATACGAAAAGGAACCCTATGTCATGATTGCTGATATATCCTTAAGCCCGCCATATACGGGAAGAGGAGGGTGGAGCTGGTATACCGGATCAGCTGGGTGGATGTATCAAGGACTCGTAAATTGGTTTCTGGGATTAAGGAAGGAAGGAGAGTTTCTAATAGTAGATCCAACAACACCGGCTAGCTTCGGTAATTTTACAGTTCAATATAGATTTGAGACTTCGATTTATGAGATCAGGGTAGAGAGCAGAAGCAAGGGAGTACTTACTACAGATAAACTGTTGGTAGATGGAGTAACTATAGAGGGTAACAAAGTAAAGCTTCTTGCAGATGGAAAAACCCATGTAATAATAGTGTGAGGAGGAAGTAATCTCAGCTCTATGAGCATGTGAATTTCCCTAGTCTTGATGTTCTAGGTATAAACGGGCTGGTCCCTGTATAAGCATTTTCTAAAGGAGTGAGGAAAATGATTACGCATAAGGGGACCAACCCGATTGAAACGATACGTTTACAGCTGCGCAGATTTGAATATACTGATGTGGAGGATATGTATAACAACTGGGCAAGTGATCCGGAGGCTGTGAAGTATCTTCCTTGGGGACCGCATGAGAGTATTAAGGTTACAAGAAAAAGGATCAATGACTGGATTAATAATTACAGCTATGATAATAACTACAATTGGGCTATCTGCTTAAAGCGAAGTAATGAGGCGATAGGCTCAATCAGTGCAGAAATATTAAATGATAGGGACGGAATATGCGAAGTAGGCTATTGCATTGGTAAAAATTACTGGGGACAGGGTATTATGACTGAGGCACTTAGAGCAGTAATGCATTATCTATTCTATGAGATAGGCTATCAGAAAATCACAGCCAGACATGATATCTTAAATCCTGCTTCTGGAAAAGTGATGCAGAAAACCGGGATGCAGTTTGAACGGATACTATATCAGGTCAGCAAGCGTAGGGACGGCAGCCTCTGCGACTGTGCTGTTTACGGTAAAGTCATTGGAGAGATATAAGTGGAAAATAAACTTTATAAATAAACATTGAGAAAGTACTAAAGTAGTGGTAATATTAACTATAATATTTTGGTGATATCGCATATGCACAGATAATGAACATATCGTATACCTTGGGTTGTTTTAAGCCTTGACGCACACAAATAAGGGTACATACTAAATTAGAGAGGTGCATACATGGAGAAGAAGACTAGGGTAGCGCGTATTGTACAAATCTTTGGAATTATTGGTATTATGGGAGTTCTGACCACAATTATAAGTGATATAATTTTGCTTGGCAGACCAAGTAGTGCCGCTGAATTCTTTCATAATGCCACAAAGTGTATGGCTGATATTTCTCACGGGAGAATAACTGCCGGAACATTTATTGGAGTAATTGCACTTCCTTTTCAGGTACTGGGTCTGGCACCTTTATATTATGGACTGAAGTCTTCTGGTAAAGTGCTTCCGTTAATTGTAGTACTTATCGATGCACATGCATTATTAATGGGTGTGGCTTTTCATATGTCTTATACATTTATGGGAAGAGGCTGGAAGTTTTATCAAGAATCTGGCTTGGATCAGAATATAATTTCTGATTTACTTCATAGATTCGATGATTATTGGGGACTGTTGATTCTTATCATAGCGACAGAGCTTATATGCGGCACTATTATTTATATAATAATTATATTGAAAAGAACCTCTTCCTTTCCGAAATGGATGGCTCTCGTTAATCCGCTAGTTGTTATGTCCTTGGTATTGCCTTTAATATACATACTTCCGTCACCGATAGGAGGTTATATTGGACCTACTGTCCTAAATTTATCAACATTAATTTATATTTTAGTTACGATGTTACTATTTGGGAAGAAAAGAACTTGCTAGTAAGGATATTTCTTAGCCAATCAAAGGCTTTGACTATAAATCAAAATGCATAGGAGGATGAATATGTTAAAGGAGTTTAAGAAATTTGCTTTAAAAGGTAATATGATTGATCTTGCGGTTGGTATTATTATTGGTAGCGCTTTTACGGGAATTGTAAACTCGTTAGTAAATGATGTTATAATGCCGTTACTTAGCGTATTCACGAAGAACATTGACTTTAGTACTCTATTCTTTACTTTGGATGGGAAAAGCTATGAGTCATTGGCAGCTGCAGAGGAAGCAGAAGTTGCAATAGTAAAGTACGGTAACTTTATTTCGGGAGTATTAACTTTTATCATTATGGCCTTTGTGGTATTTTTGATTGTAAAAGGGATCAATAAACTGAAAAAGCCAGAAGTGGTAGCTGCACCAACTACAAAGAAATGTCCCCACTGTCTATCTGATATCAATATTCAAGCCTCAAGATGTCCTCAGTGTACATCTGAAGTTTAGGCCGAAAGATATAGGTTTGATATGCTGGGTAATTGTATAAGATAATGCATTTTAAGCAATATTCACGCCATTGAATAACATAAGGAATCCCATATACTAGTCTTATGACATGTATGTGGGATTTTTATAATTAACAGGTTATGAAGAAAGGCATGGTAGATATTATGAGACAATTTGAGGGATATATAGCAGGGGTAAACTTGGGAGGATGGATTTCGCAGTTTCGCATTGGGAAGAAGGAACATTTTGATTCATTTATTAGGGAGGAAGATATCAAACAGATTGCTTCCTGGGGAATGGATCATGTTAGGCTGCCAATTGATTATACAGTACTGGAGGATGATGATAATCCCTTTCATTATAAAGAAGAGGGTTTTGCCTACATCGATAATTGTATCGGATGGTGTGGTAAGTACAATCTGAACATTATACTTGACTTGCATAAGGCAGCAGGCTATGCATTTCATTCTTTAAAAGAGAATTGCTTGTTTGAGGATGAAAAGCTTCAGAGTCGTTATGTCTCACTTTGGAAGGCATTTGCTGAAAGATATAAGGAATATAGTCAAAATGTGGTTTTTGAACTATTGAATGAAATCGTAGAACCAAACAGTGACCGATGGAATGTCCTCAGTAAAAAGGCAGTGGAGGGAATCAGGAGTATTGATGTAAATCGCATTATAATCATTGGAGGCAATAGTTATAACAGCGTAAATACCTTAAGTGAGTTGGATAGAATCGATGATGATAACCTGGTGTATACCTTTCATTATTATGAACCCCATATGCTTACGCACCAAAGAGCCGGGTGGGAGCCATTGTTAAAGGATCTTGAGTTTGAGGTATCTTATCCGTCTGGGCGGGAAATCTATGATAGATACATTGCCAAATCAGAGGAATTCAAGAGAAGATATTACTATACTGAGATCATGGATAAGGACTATCTAAGGGGATATCTAAAGCCTGCATTAGAGTTTGCTAAGGACAGAAACGTAAGGCTTTACTGCGGCGAGTACGGTGTTATAGATCAGGCTCCGATAGACAGTAATATTAGGTGGCATGAGGATTTCTGTAGTCTGCTCAGGGAATATGGTATAGGCAGAGCAGTATGGACTTATAAATTAATGAGCTTTCCAATGGTGGACAAGGATTCTAAGGTTAGAGATGAGAGGCTTATTAAAATAGTCAGTGAAAAATAAAGAAAAATAAGGTTAGCTATCATATAAAGCCACAGCAGTGTGGAGTTTAACGAAACTGCTGTGGCTTTATGTATATCTTAGGTGGAAAATAAACTAAGGCTGATATATTCTCGATGAAGTGAGTATAATAATGTTACAATTCAACCATAGATACCGCGAGGTGTTTTATGTGAGCAAAGGTCACATAAAACCCGAGAATTTATAACGGCTAAGTTGTACCTTGTACTCTTTGCCATTAATTGCTATAATAAATCGTGTAGAGTGTACAGAAAAGTCGCATACAATATCATGAAATCAATAAAAATCAGGAGAATTTCAATGCTTAGAAAATTTTACCCAAAGAGAATTGCAGATTCAGCTTTTGTAATCGATTATAATAAATTATACAAGGAAGGCTACCGTGGCCTTATATTTGATATCGACAATACCCTTGTAGAACATGGCGCTGATGCCGATCAGAGAGCGATAGACCATATTGACAGATTAAAAAGAATGGGTTTTCGGGTCTGTCTCATTTCAAACAACAAGAAAGAACGTGTGGCTAGGTTTAACCGCGAGATTAAGGTTAAGTATATTCATAATGCCAAGAAGCCAGCAGCGAGGAATTATATTAAGGCAACCGAGATTATGGGGACGACTATTAAGAATACAGTATTTATCGGAGACCAGCTTTTCACCGATGTTTTTGGAGCAAATCGTATTGGAATGATGACTTATTTTGTAAAGCCAATCGGTCCCAAGGAAGAAATTCAGATTGTTTTAAAGCGTAAACTGGAGCGTATTGTGCTATATTATTATCGAAAGGATCTGAAACGTGGTAGAATTACGAAAGCATAATATAATACTGATAGGTTTCATGGGATCAGGCAAGACCAGTGTTGGAAAAAAATTGGCAGAGAAGATGGGTTATGTCTTCTATGATACTGATACGATAATAGAACAAAACCAGGAGGACACCATCCGACATATCTTTGAACTTTATGGTGAAGAATATTTCAGGGAGCTGGAGACAAAGCTAATACAAGGGTTTAGTACTACTATGAAAGAGGTGGTATTATCTACAGGAGGAGGAATTCCTCTCAGACAATTAAATCGGGAGCTACTGAGCGACCTGGGATATGTCGTGTATTTGCGGGCTTCCACTCAGTCAACTGTAAATCGGCTGATGAAGGATGAGACCAGGCCACTACTTCAGGGAGAGAATCTGGAGGAAAAGGTAGACAGGCTGCAGAAGGAAAGGGCACCTTTCTATACACAGACTGCCAATGAAACGATTGATACGGATAATTTAACACCGGAGGATTTAGCAGACAAAATCCTGGAGGGATACTTAACATTTATTAAATGATTCGGGTGTCAAAAGCCAATTTGTAAATATAGTTCGTCAATTTGCACAATTTTATTTACAAATCGTGATGCAAAACATAGTTCATTCGCAACACGCTTTCGCTTGGATGAAGTACGTAGTGGTGCATAAGGCCCTAAAACACAGGGCCTAAGCACCAACGACTTCATACAGTTGCTC
>DATESP010000163.1:0-12905 GCA_035270645.1 Mobilitalea sp.
CTTCTGCAGGTACCTGACATGAATAAACTACCTCTCCGGCTTTACCAAGGGATGAATTCTCCCTCAACACCACACGTAGGTTAATAAACGCTTCTCCATACACTTTTTCATGCGTATATTCAAGTTCAAGGTGATCCGACATTCCTGGAAGTGTCAAATACTGCTTCAACTCCCCGCTTTCAGTTATGCTTCCATCACATTGTAATTCCCATAAAATCCTAAGATGTCCAAGATCCCGAAAGAGATATTTATTATTGATATAATACTCGCTTCGTTCCATAAAGGGCTGCCTCGGCTTATGTGTTATCTCTACCGGAGCTTGACAGTTTCTTATCTCATAAGCTGCGGGTTTCCAGCTTAGATCCGGGAATACTACTCCATTCAGACACATATCTTCTACCGGATCCTTGACTTCCTCGCTAAAAGCTCCTGCATATACGTATCTGACCGATCCGTCTTCTCTCTTTTGTACCAACGCCTTATCCTGAAAATCCCATATAAAACCGCCTTGAAAGCGGGGATATTTCACTACCATGTCCCAATACATCTTAAAATTACCGTTGCTGTTGCTTTTCGCATAGGCATATTCACACATAATAAAGGGTCTTAGATCCGAAGCATCCGCCATCTTCTCTTCGATCCATTCCTTGGTAGGATACATGGAGGCAATAATATCGGAGATATTACTTCCTGGGTTTGTGGATTCATATTGAACATATCTTGTCTTGTCATATTCCTTGATCCAGCCATACATTGCGGCATGATTAGCTCCTGCACCGGATTCATTACCAAGCGACCATATAATGACAGAGGGATGATTTTTATTCCTGAGTACCATTCTTAAAGCACGTTCCATATAGGCTGCTGTCCATTCCGCAGATGCACTGAGCTGCCCGCCATATTCATGAGTTTCAATATTAGCCTCGTCCATAAGGTACATTCCCATTTCATCACACAAATCGTACCAAGTGCTTGCATGCGGATAATGGCTGTGTCGAATCGTATTAAAATTCAACCGTTTCATGTGAATAATCTGCTGTCTCATATACTCCTCAGATACATATCTTCCAGTTTCAGGGCAGAATTCATGTAGATTTACGCCTCTTACAATTAATCGTTTTCCATTGATGCAAAGTACACCATCCTTACGAATTTCCACTTTACAAAATCCTACTCTGGTACTTTCAATATCGGTTACATCTCCATTGCCATCAACTGTTTCCATAACTAAAGTATATAAATATGGATCCTCTGCCGACCAAAGCCTTGGTTTCTCAATACAAGTTGAAGGAAATGCAATATAATTAGGACCAAGGTAAAAACCGCATTCTGCATAAGGCTTACTTTGAAAAGCCGACATCAGTCTTCTTTCGGCATCATAAAGACTTAGTTTGACATAACACTCCCCGTAACCCCTCACTGTATTGTTCGGCTGGAGCATTACCTTCAGCTCTGCTTTATCATAAATATCTCCTTGAAACAGTGTTTCAACCTTATAATCAAAAATCCTCTGTTTTTCCTTAGCATAGACTCTTACATCACGTTGAATACCTGATAGGTGCCAGTAATCCTGATCCTCCAGATAACTCCCATCACAAAATTGTAATACTTTCAACGCGAGTTCATTCGTTCCAGTTTTAATAACGCTTGTAATATCAAAGGAAGCATCCAGTTTACTATCCTGGGAATATCCTATTTCAATACCGTTTACCCATAGATAAAAACAGGATTCCACACCACCAAATTCAATGAATACATCTTTTCCTTTATAATAATCAGGTACTTCGAATGTAGTGCGATAGCATCCGGTCAGATTTTTTTCCGGTACAAAAGGCGCATTCAACACAACCTTACCCTCTGCGATTTCTATCTCAAAATGTGAATTTGCTCCTTCTCTCTTAAACGGATATATCATATTGGTATAAACAGGTTTTCCATAACCCTGAAGCTCCCAATTAGAGGGAACCGGTATATCATCCCAGTCGGAGTCATTATAGTTTACAGATTCAAAGTCTTCCTGTGTTTCCATCGGATAATCTGACAATTTGAATTTCCATAATCCATTTAAGCTTTGAACATATTTTGATATCGAATGATTACAGCCAAGTGCCTGTTCCACTGATTCATATGCACCATATGGAGAATGCATCGGATATCTGTTTTTTTGTGTTATATATTGATTTTCCCAAATTCTGTTCATAATTTTATACAATCCTTTCACTTCGCTCAAGGCAGAAACAGTTATGAAAATTGTTGCACAGACAAATGAGACATTGAGCCCTGAATATTCAATAAATCATATTGCCATAAACTATATTATATAGTATCTTATTTGTATTATGAAATGTTTTGTATGGTATAATTTTTATCCATTTTGGTACAATTAAGGATTGGAGAAGAATGGACTTATGATAAAGTTAATTATGAAAAAAGATGTAATATATCGATGCATCGGCTCTAATTTTACGGATGGGATTTTGGCCTGTGGTTATATGACGAAGCCGATGAAGGAACAATCGCAGTATAATTTTGTTACAGATTACTACAGTTGTTTTGTATTGTTGTCCGGTAGTGGTTTCTATTATACAAAAGACGATGTTAAGATACCGATTCATACCGGTAATTTTGTACAACGAATTCCAGGTGAATATCACTCTACAGAAATAATTCCGGACGGAAACTGGCTCGAGTTCTTTATCAGCATAGGACGCACTACCTATGATTATCTACGAAGTCTGGGTCTTCTTCCTACCGATTCTCCTGTGAAAAAAATATACTATGATGACAATACAATACAAATGTTTTCCAAACTGCTACAACAGTTAAAAGAAGCGAATGATTCACAGCTTCCATATCTGTCACTGAAAACTCAAGAGGTGATTATTTCCACTCTAAAAAGCATACAAAAAGTCCTTCCTGAAGACACTCTTATGAATTCTATAGAGGAAGCTTGTCGCCTTCTATCCTCAGAAGTCGGCGGTGATGTAGCATTAAAGGATGTAGCTACCGCCATCAATATGAGTTATGAAAATTTTCGTAAACAATTCTATAAAATTGTTGGTATATCACCATATAAATATAGAATTGAGCAGAAAATGAAGCACGCCAAGCTTATGCTTTTATCGGGCCTTTCCATAAAAGAAACTGCTGTACTTACCGGTTACAGTGATACTTACTCATTTACGAAACAATTTACTCATGTAACAGGAGTGGCCCCCGGGCGGTTCAAGCTTTCACATAATCTTCGATAAACCAAGAAGACACGGAAGAAATAATTATTAGTTGATATATTTCGTATAAAAAAGCTTTATTTTTTGATAATATTGTACGGAATGCACCATATCTATGCCTTCTAAAATCTGTTATCCAAGAAAGATCTGGCTTGAATCATGCTTAAGCCAGATCTTACAAGTGATTTAATAGCCCCATGTTAAATCCTATATAACTTTCATGTTCGAACTTGTGTTCTTATTCTGCATATGGTATAATTTACCTAAGCAGTTGTTATGACTGCTGGCAATCGTGTATAGGGTGGCTGGCCTTCATTCTACATAGGATGGAGGTGATGCTCATGAACAATAAGTTTGATTTTAAAGACTTAATCCAATTTGGTATGTTCATTATAGCACTGCTGACATTCATTTATTTGATATGTCACTAAATTAAAAACACCTTCCCTGTACTTTGCCCGGTGCAGGAAGGTGTTTTCATTTTTCTACTGGTCAACCACCCTGTGGCGATTGCCTTTTCTAATTACATTATAACAAATTATGAGAATTTTGCAAGTGATAGACTACTATTTATATAGCATTTCGAATTATATTATTCTGTTATTCAAGGAAAGGGCATTCCTCTCCCCCTCTACATTTCAATAGCTGATATGGGACTCACGCTTTATCTCTTATTAAATTCACACCCTAAGGCGCTAATATGGACGTTCAAAATGGACTTCAACACATTGAACAACGTTTTCTTTAGCATATCACAGTTTAAAATCCTTGATACTACCGTTTTATAAACATAAGATTGACAATCTGCTCTGTAATTAATACCTGACCTTGATTCATTTCGATGTCATAGCTTTCGATAATTTTTTCATTACATTAACAGTCTAATGTAAAGAAGTAAAAATATCAATTAACAATCCCCATATCTGCTATTTCTCAGCAGTTGATATGAGGATTTTTATTATCTTATATTCAATTTACACCAAAGATGCTAAATATCATAATTGATTTTCACCTACTTGGCATTAAGGACAGCCTGTGCTGTCCTCAATAAAAGTACCACTAAAAATTATATAAGAAATAGCAACAAAAGCTTGATGTTTCAAGCTAATTAAGATATCTGTCATCATTTACAATTTATTTTTCGAACTTGTGTTCTCGTTAATTCTATGGTATAATTTGCCTAAGCAGTTTTAAAACTGCTGGCAATCGTGTATAGCGTGGTTGACCTTCATTCTACATAGGATGGAGGTGATGCATATGAACAATAAGTTTGATTTCAAAGATATTATTCAATTTGGAATGTTCATAATTGCACTACTGACATTCATTTATTTGATATGTCATTAAACTAAAAAACCTTCCCTGTACTTTGGCCGGTTCAGGAAGGTTTTTTGTTCCAACTTAGGTCAACCACCCTGTGGCGATTGCCTTTTCTAATTATATTATAGCATATTATCAGAATATAGCAAGTGTTAACATTTTATAAGCATTCTCAAAATCCGCAGTATCATATAACTCTTACGAAAATTCTTCTTAGACCACGTTTCGGCATAATGTCCGAATATAGGAATTGTATTAGGCAGAATAACATCATGATACATTAGTCTGTGGATTTCATTTAATAAATGGCTAGTTGTTCCCTTGCTCATAAATTCAGGAAACAAAGAAAAGTTACTTAAATCTTCCAATCCAGAAAGCCATGCTAGAAAGTTCTTTGATTCCAAATATTCAACGTCTGAGGAGGAACTGTTGGTGCGGTAATAAATACCCTCTTTTCTATGCCAGATATACTCTAAGAAAACTCTTTGTTTTGCCTCATCCAAAAAATTATTATCCTGCAAAAGCCAGATAATATATACCATATATGGTTTCAATAAGATTTCATTACTTTTTCTATTTTCTTGTTCCCAAATAGCTTCATTTAATGAACCATGAACAAACGCTCTGGAAAGATTATGAGCACAGATTTCTTTCTTTATCTGTACCAAAGGATGTTTGGGTCAAATAAAGATAGATTTCCGTCAACTAAAGTTTTAAATGCAATTTGAAAACTATAATGATGTTCATTTACATTCAACCAATCCTCTTGACCCAGTATATACCTTTCCATAAGCTGAAGAGCTTTATCAATCATTGCATCACTTTTATCTAATGCTAATTCACGGGCACGTCTTAGTGCCGATTCTGTAGTAGTAAACTTCAACTGTAACTTTGTATCCTACGTATGAAATCTACCCCATGAACCATTTTTCCATTGTTCGGCAGCTAATTGTTGATACCATTTTGACTCTCTTAGCTTATTATTTTCAACTCCATTGGATAAACTATGCATTATTTCTTGTTTAATATATATTGAGGAACAGGGTCAGGCATATTATCATTAAGATAATCAATAACTACTTGTAGATACACTAACAATGTAACACCCCATCATCCATTTAGTATAAAAGTAAACCATCTCCATCTAAAATATTTGTTTATATTAGAAACTATTGTAGCCTTATAGACATTAGTTTAATATAAAAACTTTTAAATTTCGACCAATGTATTCCATTTTTAAAACACATCATAAAAACACCCTATCACTTTTAAATGATAAGGTGCTCTATAAATTCTTTGTTATTATTCAATACAGTCTAACTAAAGTCAAACCATCTGAAAACGTTGAATTTTCAACATTATTTATTGTTTAACACTGCCTGAGTTGCTGTGGTTCAGTGGTGAGTAATGAACATACTCCACATAATTTAACAAAATAGAATTTTACGAACTTAATACTTTTTATTGAGATAACTAAATATAATTATTCCTGCAATATATTGAAAAACGTTGAAATTTCAACTATTTCTTGTTATTTAAAACTGCTTGCGCTGCTGCCAACAAAAAGAGGGATATTAATTTCCCATTTGAACATATTTTTCTCTTCAAGAATTCTGGCAAATAGTATCACTCTGCTGCTCTCTTGAGATACTTGTCAATTGATGTTGCCGCAATCTTCCCGGCACCCATGGCCAGAATTACAGTAGCTGCGCCGGTTACAGCATCTCCACCGGCATATACTCCTGTCCTGGAAGTTAATCCGGTCACATCATCAGCAACAATCCCGCCCCATTTCTGTGTTGCAAGACCTTTCGTTGTGTCCTTAATCAATGGATTAGGAGAAGTTCCGATTGACATGATGACACAGTCCACATCCACTGCAAATTCGCTGTCGTTTAGCGGTATCGGCTTCTGTCTTCCTGATGCATCCGGTTCACCAAGTATCATTTCCTGGCAGTAAACACACTTCACCCAACCATCATCTGTCCCAAAGATTTTAAGCGGATTTGTAAGAAACATAAATTTAATTCCTTCTTCTTTTGCATGCTCTACTTCCTCCAGACGTGCAGGTAACTCCTTTTCGGTACGACGGTAAATAATCGTCACGTCCGCGCCAAGACGCTTAGCACATCTTGCTGCATCCATTGCGACATTGCCTCCACCTACCACTGCTACCTTGCTACCCTTTTGAATCGGAGTCGCACTGCTGTCCTGATATGCTTTCATCAGGTTTATTCTTGTTAAGAATTCATTAGCGGAATATACTCCTTTTAAATTCTCTCCTTCAATATTCATAAATCGCGGAAGGCCTGCACCGGAACCAATGAATACTGATTCATACCCATAATCATTCATCAGTTCATCAATGGAAATTGTTTTTCCAATTACTACATTCGTTTGGATATCAACACCCAGTTCTTTTAACGTATCAATTTCCTTCTGTACAATTGCTTTCGGGAGTCTGAATTCCGGAATTCCATATACCAGTACTCCTCCTGCCATATGCAATGCCTCATATACGGTAACCTGATACCCTTTTTTTGCAAGATCTCCGGCACAGGCAAGCCCTGACGGACCGGATCCGACAACAGCAACCTTATGATTGTTTAATGCCGGTTTTATCGCTTTTTCATTATTATATTTATTGTGGTAATCTGCTATAAAACGTTCCAGTCTACCGATAGCAACGGCTTCACCTTTGATACCCCGGACACATTTTGACTCACACTGTGACTCCTGAGGACAAACTCTGCCACAGACCGCAGGCAATGAGCTTGCGCGGGCGATTACCTGATATGCTTCTTCAAAATCACCGTTGGCTACCTCCTGTATAAATACAGGAATATCAATCTGCACCGGACATCCTGTTATACAAGGTTTATTCTTACAGTTTAAGCAGCGTTTTGCTTCATCAATTGCTTGTTCTTTGGTATATCCGAGTGTCACCTCAAGAAAATTTTTATTTCTTACATCTGCTTTCTGAGCAGGCATTTCATTTTTAGTAAGTGATATATTAACAGCCATAAATTAAACCTCCCTATGATAAAGATTGCATACTTCCTCATGGGCTTTGCGCTCAAAGGATTTATACATTGCTGAACGTGCGATAGCTTCATCAAAATCGATTTCATGACCGTCGAATTCCGGACCGTCCACACACGCAAACTTTGTCTTTCCGCCAACAGAAAGGCGGCAGCCTCCGCACATTCCAGTTCCGTCAATCATAATTGGGTTCATACTCGCAACTGTCTTAATACCATATTCATTGGTCAGCCTGCAAACGAATTTCATCATGATCAAAGGGCCGATTGTTATTACTTCATCATACCGTTCTCCGCTTTCGATCAGCTTTCTCAATGCATCGGTAACCAGTCCCTTTTCACCGCAGCTGCCGTCATCCGACATCAGCACCAGCATATTACTGTTCGCGCTGAATTCATCCTCCAGAATAACAAGCTCTTTATTTCGAAAACCAACAATCGCATGAACTTCAGTTCCCTGTTCATGGAATTTCTTAACTACCGGATATGCTATTGCACATCCAACTCCGCCTCCGATTACAGCGACCTTTTTCTTTCCTTCGGTTTCGGTAGCTCTTCCAAGTGGTCCCACAAAATCATGGAGGCTGTCTCCTTCCTCCATATGATTAAGTATCTCGGTAGTTGCACCAACAACCTGGAAAATGATTGTTATAGTACCTTTCTCACGGTCAAAATCCGCAATGGTAAGTGGTATTCTTTCTCCATTCTCATCAGTACGAAGTATAATAAACTGACCTGGTTCTGCCTTCTTAGCCACTATCGGAGCTTCTATCTCCATTAATGTTACTGTAGGATTCAGTACTTTCTTTCTGACTATTTTATACATAAAGACCTCCAATTTACTAAATTATACGGCTTAGTACTCTATATTAAACTTGGAACAAGATGAAACAGCAAGCCGTTTCACTTGTCATGAATTATAGAACGATAGAATGCTTGCTTTGCGAGCATTCTATCGTTATGATTAAAAAAAGCTGCGGCCTTTACAGCTGCAGCCTTTCTATATATTCAAATCTATAACAGTTTGCGTTAGCGACACAATTTACAGTTATGGATTAGAAATCAACTTCTGTATCGTAATAACAGCAATACAATAATTTTTCCATTTCTTTAGGTGTAATTTCTCTTGGATTAGATCCTGTACATGCATCACCCACAGCAAGCTCAGCTACCTTCGGAAGTTTCTCAAGGAATTCACTCTCATTGATGATGCCACCTTCATAATCCTTGATGCAGGAAGGTATATCGAGAGCTTTGTTCATTTCATTGATATGTTTGATTAATGCATCAGCACTTGGCTCAAGTCCAAGGAAAGCAGCAATCTGAGCATACCTTTCTGCAGCTGTATCGTCTTTGGAATTATACTTAATGACTTTTGGAAGATACATTGCATTTGCACAGCCATGAATAATGTGACTACTGGAATAAGCTGCGCCTGTCTTATGAGCCATAGAGTGTACAATACCAAGAAGTGCGTTGGAGAAAGCCATTCCTGCGAGGCACTGTGCGTTATGCATCTTAGCACGTGCTTCCATATCTCCTTGATAAGATTTTAGTAAATATTCGCTTACCATCTTGATAGCATGAAGTGCAAGCGGATCGGTATAATCACTGTTTAATGTAGAAACATAAGCTTCTATAGCATGTGTAATAGCATCCATACCAGTATGTGCAGTAAGCTTCTTAGGCATTGTTTCAGCCAGTTCAGGATCTACAATTGCAATATCAGGTGTTATATTAAAATCAGCCAAAGGATATTTAATCCCTTTATTATAATCGGTAATTACTGCAAATGCAGTAACCTCAGTTGCTGTACCGGAAGTGGAAGGAATAGCACAGAACTTTGCTTTTGTACGAAGTGTCGGAAAATTAAATGGAATACAAAGATCTTCAAAGGTTACATCGGGATACTCATAAAATGCCCACATCGCTTTTGCAGCATCAATCGGTGAACCTCCGCCTATAGATACTATCCAATCCGGCTGGAACTCGCTCATTGCTGCAGCGCCTTTCATTACAGTATCAACAGACGGATCCGGTTCAACACCTTCAAACAGCTGAACTTCCATTCCTGCTTCTTTCAGGTATTCAACAACCTTATCAAGAAAACCGAAACGCTTCATGCTTCCACCACCAACAACTACGATTGCTTTTGTTCCTTTTAAGGTCTTTAGCGCTTCCAGTGAGCCTTTACCGTGATAAAGATCTCGAGGTAATGTAAATCTAGACATTTTATTTTCCTCCTTAAATCCTAAGAGCTAATTAATAAATTGTATTTTACGTTTGCTCTAAATGTATGTGACTTTTATGTTTTGTTCTTGACTTGTTTATATTTTAACAATCTTTTATTGAAAAGTGAAATGCAAAAACGAAATATCGATATTCCATTATCGGTATTTCGTTTTTGAAATACATCAATTATTATAACATCTTCTTGTTTTACCTGTATAGCATTTATATGTTTGCTACACCTCTCATCATTTCGCATAAGTGTACTTAAAAATGTATCCTGAAACATGCATTCTTTATGTCAATTTTAGAATACCGATATTCCATTATCGATATGATGCGTAAACGAATCGGTAAGCTAGTTTATTTGAAATGAAAAAAATACCGCATATTGATTTATTTAAGTCAACATACGGTATTTTTCTGAAACTAGATATGGAATGTCTGTAGTTCTTGTATTTTACATTATTTATAGTCCATAAAAGATACATCATTCTTTGCTTCTGATAATTTATCAATGAATTTTCGCTCAAGTTCTGTAAACTTATAATCCTTAGAGTATATAAACATATCCTTATATCTATTACTTGAAGCTTTGCATCTTCTTTGTATGAGGTTATACCTGGTCAGCCATTTCTCGGGTATAGGTGAAACCCACATGTAAGTTGTAGGAATCGTACTCAGCATATCATACTGACTGCACCGTTCATAGATATAAATGTGTTTTGAAGCTTTTGTATTCTTGTTTGTCCTTACATTATTACCTTGCATTAAATAAGGTATAAACGTATCTCCATGCGAAATCTCCGTATACTCTATAAGTTCTTTATATTCTATTTTTTCACATTGAGCCAGAGGATGATTTACTGACATAAGAGCAAGAAGTTCAAATTCCCATAACAGTTCATAGCGAAGCTGTTTGTCCATAAGATAATTCAAAAAATAATTTTCATATTCTATCTGATAACGAATGATACCAAGACGAAAATGTCCATCAAAGATATTGTTTATTACTTGAATGGAATTTGTTTCATGAATATTCACATAGATTCCTTTACCTTCATCCAATTCTGATACAAAACGTGTAATCGCTTCGGCGATATAGCTTCCCCTGGGTATGGATATACTAAAATTTTGTGTATTGGTATCAGCAGTATCAGATAGAGACCCCATTTTGTCAATCTGAAGGAGTATATTTCTCGCATAAGATAAAAATTCTACCCCCTTTTGTGTTGGCGATACTCCTTTAGATGAACGTTCAAAAATGGTATATCCAAGAGAATCTTCTAATTCTTTGATTGCCTTACTTAAACTTGGTTGCCCCATAAAAAGGTTTTCCGCTGCCTGTGTTATGGAGCATGTCCTTTCCACTTCAATTGCATATTTTAAATGATTTGTATTCATTCATATTCCTACTTTCTAACTTTTCACTTATAAAAAATTTACCGTAACTGAATGTAGTGAGTACTTAACTTCCCTGCATTAAGCTATGCTTGTATCAGATGCCGTGAACCCTCTTCATGGCATCCCTCAGATGCTTTGATAATACGGCAAGAGAGGCGGCAAGGTTCTCATTTTGCACAAGGATGCCATCCGGCACTGACAGATAAACAGGTGCGAAATTCCAAATAGCAAGTACACCTCCTGCAACAAGCTGATCACATACTACCTGCGCCTGCGCTGCTGGTACGGTTATAATACCGATATGAACCTTCATACGTCGGCATAGATTACTGATTTTATCTGCAGACAAGACTTTTATACCGCTAATTTCGGTACCGATATAGGCTGCATTGATATCAAAAGCAGTCACAATTTGTAATCCATAGTTTTGAAAGCCTTCATATGCTAGTATTGCATGTGCCAGAGAACCGGCACCCACAAGGACAGCTTCGTCAGCACTGTGGTATCCCAGAAGCACCTCCATATTCATCAGTAATTCTTTAACGCAAAATCCGGCTTTAGGTTTTCCTTTGGATGTATTTATCGAAGCAAAATCCTTGCGCACCTGTATCTCATTGAGATTTAGCAGCTCTGCTATCTTGGGAGCTGATACTGTCTCTATATTTTCACTCTGCAACATTCTAAGTTGTTGAATATAGTACGGTATCCTTCTCAGTGCCTGAATAGTCACTGTATGTTCGTAATCTTCCTCCATCAGATTCACCTCTATCTTATCAGTATTTTATATATCGATATTGTAGTACTGATATGTTTAGCTGTCAATCATATAATTCAAATCACCTTGCGGTATCCTGCTCCCATTATTAGCAACAATACATCCCCCAGAAGAAGTTAACCAAACCTTTGTAGTATTTGAACTTGGTTTTCCAGTTCCGACATGAACATGGATAGGTTCATCATTTTCATTAGACCAGAAGAACACCTTATACCCACCAACCTAAAACAGACTAGGCAATTTTAATACCTCCCGAAGCTGCATATTTATATAATAAATGAGCCATCCCATCTATTATTTTCTCTTCGGTTGTATATTTGTTTTCTGTATAACATCCGACCGTCTTATACCAAAAAGTTTAGCATGTATATTATTCTCTGTTGAATGCGTAAAAAGCATCCATTTACCACGATGTCTTTTAAAGATTTCAATCATAGAATGATATGAGATTGACGTTCCTCCAAATGGACTTAAGAGAAAGGTCTCATAGACAAAATAATCTACTTCTTGTGGAACATATTTACCACTTCCAACAAGACAGAAGCCAGCTGGAATATTATCCACCATAATCAAATATGGATATAATAGATTGGGATTTTCAAACCATTATAAGAATATTAATATTGATATTGATTACTTATATTAAATGCAATTCTTTCATTTTAGATTATTCTATTTGTATCTATGATACAGCTCCATATATTTTAATAATTTATCAACGAATTGTATGGAGCTTACGACTTAAATTTGTCATCTGGAACATTCTCGTATACATTAAAATTATCCTTTTTTTCACTATATCATGGAAATATTTTCATGTCAAATTATCATTAACCTTTGTAGTCTCGCAATTACATACAAATTAGCAGACTGTAAATAGCTTCAATTTAACTTTACATAGAATAA
>DATESP010000164.1:0-6837 GCA_035270645.1 Mobilitalea sp.
AGAACAATAAATATCGGCATGTCTGGTAATACATACCAAACTATGCCGATATTTTTTTGAGATTAAATCCCTAAGGCGCACCCACTAATGGCTGGTTTTTTAATCTAGTCAAAGCTATGAAGTTGTAAGATCTCCATGTATGCCTGTAGTCTTTCTTCTGTAGTCCTTCTTCTGTAGTCCTTCTTCTGTAGTCTTTCTTCTGTAGTTATTCAGCTATGGATACATTATACAGCGAATAGAAATACCCCTGCTTGTTCATCAACTCACCAAAACTACCATTTTCAATAATACTACCTTTATTCATTACATATATTTCGTCATACCTCTCCATAACTTCTTCACTCAACCGATGGGTCACTACAATCCTCGTCAGATTATCCATACTTAATATCTTGCTTTCTACCATCAAGGCTGTATTGTTATCGAGTGCGGCGGTAGCTTCATCCATCAGAAGGATTGGTGTCTCACGGACCAGGCAGCGAGCAATTGATACCCTTTGCTTCTCACCGCCTGACAGGTTCTTACCACCCTCACCACAGGAATAATCATCTCCCTTTTCTTCCATCAGGGCAGACAGCCCTGCCCTCTCGATTGCATCTGATACTTTTGCGTCATCAAAAGCTCGGAACATGGTGATATTGTCCTTAAGCGAGCTATCAAACAGGAATACCTCCTGTTGAATAATAGAAATATTATCATAAAGGCTATTTAAATCAATATCCTTAATCTGTACACCGTCAATCATAACCTCCCCCTGGTAATCCAAATTATATCCGAGTAGTAATTTCAATAGGGTAGATTTGCCACTGCCGCTTCCTCCAACAATAGCATAGCTCTTGCCCCTTTCAAAGCAAAGGTTGATGTTTTGCAATACAATCTTATCTTCCTCATAAGTAAAATTCAGATTCCGTAATATGATATTTTCTTTGAATTCCTTCAGCTGAACACCCTCGTGCTTTTGTTCTTTCTTCTCTACTTCGTCCGAAAGGCGTTCAATTAGTTTTATAGCTGCTCTTCTATTACTTACCTGCGGTGCTAGATTTCTAACAGGCGCCAGGGTATAATTACTCAGCTGTATAAATGCAATAACCATACCAATCGTCATAGTCCCCTTGTAGGCAAAGAAAAAACCTAATACAAAGATCATAGAGCTCACAACAATGGAAGAAATATCACTATAAATAGCAACAGTATCGGATGTAGTACGCCTTCCTTGCTTTACCTCTTCTAAGTTGATATTTTTATGACGGAAAATATTCAAAACTTCTTTCTCTGCTTTAAAGCTTTTAATTACAATAAAGCCATTAAGCAAGTCTTTTACCTGCGCTACAAAATCCATGTTCTCCTCGGAGGTTTCTTTCTCTTTCTCCACAAGTCTTTCCCCATATTTCATTGAAAGCAAAATACATAGTACAGATACTGTTAGTATTGGCAAAGCTAAGATCCATTGCATATATATCATCGCCAATGCTGCTCCGAAAAATGTTATCACAGTTAGTATAAGCTCTAACGTACCATTGAGATAATTAGTTTCAATAGAGGCCAGATCATTAGAAAATGCAGAAATAAATTTTGCGGAGGCTCCATTTCCAAACTGTGCTATAGATTTATTCAACATTTTTTCAAAAATATAGTCTTTAAATTGCGAAAGTGCCTTACAAATATATTGATTCTTATGCTTTCTTTGTAGGAAGCTGAAACCTGCATATGCAATTAGAAAAAATGTCCCGACTATGGCAGCGCTAGCAAATATATTGTTTTTTTTAAATTCAACTGCTTCTATAAGAATTTTCAACATAAAAGCTAGGGTGATATTCATAACCGAATTTAACAGCAAGGCCATGATTGTCATACTATAGTTTACTTTATTGTTCTTTAAAAATTGCTTTTCACATTTTGATTTGACACGTTTCATTCAATTTTCCCCCTTATTAATGTACATTTTTTACATATACTTATTACTTGATTAATTTCTCACTAATAAATACTTAGTTTCATTGCCTCAATCTCCATGTGTCTATTATATTAACATTTCCAAAAATGTAAATAGATGTATCCTAAGAGGTGGGTTTTGCCTACTAACTGGTTAAATTGTATCCATAACGTGTTATAACAGCCGGTGTACCTCTACCTAATATTCTCAGAGTAATCTCCGCCTATGGGAATATACTTTTTGTAATTAGGGCTATAGAATGAGTTCTTGTCTATTCCCAATAACCCAAAAAGGGTGCGATTTGCATCGCACCCTTTTACTATACTACTTACCTATAAAATTCAATTATTTATACAGCTCTACCAGCTTTAACAGATGTTCATAACGAGCTTCTGCTGCTTTCTCAGATTCGCTGAACAGTCTCTCAGCACGTTCCGGGAAGGAACGGGTTAGACGGCTGTAACGGGTCTCGTTATTTAAGAAATCCTGATAGGTTCCATCACCCGGCTTAGAGGTCAAGGTGAAAGGATTCTTTCCTTCTGCCTTAAGAGCAGGGTTGAAGGAGAATAGATTCCAGTATCCAGACTTAACAGCTGACTTCATCTCAGTCTGGCAGTGGTTCATGCCACCCTTAACTCCGTGAAGTTCGCAAGGTGCGTAGCCAATAATTAAGGAAGGTCCATTATAGGCTTCTGCTTCTGCAATTGCCTTAACAGATTGAGCAGGGTTAGCACCCAGAGCTATCTGAGCTACATATACATAACCATAGCTCATAGCGATCTCAGCAAGGCTCTTCTTACCAATCTCTTTACCGGCAGCAGCGAACTGACATACCTCGCCGATGTTGGAAGCCTTAGACGCCTGGCCGCCTGTATTGGAATACATCTCTGTATCGAATACCATAACATTAACATTCTCTCCGGAAGCAAGTACATGGTCAAGACCGCCAAAGCCGATATCATATGCCCAGCCATCACCACCAAGAATCCATACGGACTTCTTAGCAAGGTACTGTTTCTTATCAAGAACCTCCTTGGAGGCTTCACAGCCTGCAGCAGCTGTCTTCTTAAGCTCAGCAACTAATGCCTCTACCGTTGCACTATTCTCTCTTGTATTTTCCTTTGTATCCATGAACTTAGCAGTCGCAGCCTTTAAGGAATCAGTTGCTTTCTCATTAGCAGCGATCTTCTCGACCTTAGCAATGACCTGGTCACGAAGAGTCTTCTGTCCAAGATACATACCGAATCCATGCTCAGCGTTATCCTCGAATAAGGAGTTAGCCCATGCCGGACCCTTCTTGGAATCCTTGTTAACTGTATAAGGACAGGTTGCAGCCGGACCACCCCAGATAGAGGAACATCCTGTAGCATTGGATATATACATTTGCTCACCGAAGAGCTGTGTGATTAATCTAGCGTAAGAGGTTTCAGCACATCCTGCGCAGCTTCCTGAGAACTCAAGAAGAGGCTGGTTGAACTGTGAGCCCTTAACGGTTGTATCAGCAGGCATTCCAGGCTTCTTACCTACGTTAGCAACTAAGTAGTTGAATACTGGTTGCTCTTCTAACTGTGTTTCCTGAGGCACCATGGTAATTGCCTTTGCCGGACATACTGTAACACACTCGCCACATCCCATACAGTCCAAAGGAGTAACACTCATGGTGAATTTGTACTCAGTTGCCTTAGGCTTTGTATCAGCAAGCTTGATATTAGAAGGAGCTGCTTTTACTTCATCCTCATTTAGCATAAACGGACGAATGGTAGCATGAGAACATACAAAGGAACAGGTGTTACACTGTACGCACTTCGTAGAATCCCACTCTGGAACCATAACTGCAGTACCACGTTTTTCATATGCGGAAGCACCTAATTCGAACTGTCCATCAGCATAATCTGCAAATGCAGATACAGGAAGACTATCTCCGTCCATCAATGCAATTGGATTCATAAGGTTCTTAACCATATAAACTGTCTTTTCAATGCCTGTAAGCTCGTCTGCCGGAGCATCTGCCGAAGGATTAGCCCAGGAAGCAGGAACTGTAACCTTATGTAGAGCATCTACACCAGCATCAATTGCCTTGTAATTCATCTCTACAACTGCGTCACCCTTTGTACCATAGGACTTCTTAGCAGCAGCTTTCATAAATTCAATTGCATCGTTAATTGGCATTACCTTCGCAAGCTTGAAGAATGCTGACTGAAGGATTGTATTTGTACGTTTGCCCATACCGATCTCAACAGCTTTATCTATTGCGTTGATAGTGTATAGTTGAATCTTGTTATCAAAGATGTATTTCTTAGCTTCAGCATTTAGCTTGGAATCAAGCTCCTCGTCACTCCACTGGCAGTTGATCATGAAGATTCCGCCCGGTTTAACATCCTGAACCATCTTGTATCCCTTAAGAACATAAGAGGGATTATGGCAAGCTACGAAGTCAGCCTGGTTTATGTAATATGGGCTCTTGATTAGTTTGTCACCAAAACGAAGATGTGAGATGGTGATACCACCGGTCTTCTTAGAGTCATACTGGAAATACGCTTGGATATATTTATCTGTATGGTCACCGATAATCTTAGTTGAATTCTTGTTCGCGCCTACGGTACCATCACCGCCAAGACCCCAGAATTTGCATTCTACAGTACCAAGAGCAGAGGTAATAGGAGCTGGCTTAACTTCTGGTAAGCTTAAATTCGTAACATCATCTACGATACCGATAGTAAAACGGGACTTCGGAGCCGCTTTCTTAAGCTCTGTATATACAGCAAATACTGAGGACGGTGGAGTATCCTTAGAACCTAGTCCATAACGGCCACCTGTTAGGATAACATCGTTCATTCCAGCTTCACGGAGGGTTACAGCTACATCCAGATAAAGAGGATCGCCTAAAGAACCTGGTTCTTTGGTTCTGTCAAGTACAGCAACCTTCTTAGCTGTCTTAGGAAGAACCTTAAGTAGGCTTGTAGATACCCAAGGACGATATAAGCGAACCTTAATGAGTCCAACCTTCTCACCAGCTGCGGTTAAGTAATCTATAACTTCTTCTGCTACGTCACATATAGAACCCATTGCAACGATGACACGGTCAGCATCCGGAGCGCCATAGTAGTTAAATAAATCATAATCCGTTCCTAATTTCTCATTCACCTTAGCCATGTATTTCTCAACAACAGCAGGTAATTCGTTATAAACTGTATTGCAAGCCTCACGATGCTGGAAGAATACGTCTCCATTCTCATGAGAACCACGCATAGCCGGTTTTTCAGGATTTAATGCATGCTCACGGAATGCTTTAACAGCATCCATATTGCACATTTCCTTAAGATCTGCATAATCCCAGGTCTCGATTTTCTGAACTTCGTGGGATGTACGGAAGCCATCAAAGAAATTGATGAAGGGAACCTTACCCTCGATTGTTGCAAGATGTGCAACTGGGCTTAAATCCATAACTTCCTGAGGGTTTGTCTCTGCTAACATAGCGAAACCGGTCTGACGACAGGCATATACATCACTATGGTCTCCGAAGATATTAAGGGAGTGTGAGGCAACAGTACGTGCAGATACATCAAACACGCAAGGAAGCTGCTCACCAGCGATCTTGTACATATTAGGAATCATAAGAAGAAGTCCCTGGGAAGCTGTAAATGTAGTGGTCATTGCTCCAGCAGCGAGAGAACCGTGAACCGTTCCTGCAGCGCCTGCTTCGGATTGCATCTCTACGACCTTAACCTGGTTACCAAAAATGTTCTCTTGTCCTGCTGCTGACCATTGGTCAACAAAGTCTGCCATAGGACTTGATGGTGTAATAGGATAAATAGCAGCTACATCTGTATACGCGTACGCAACATGTGCGGCAGCTGTGTTTCCATCCATCGATTTTTTCAATCTAGACATTATGTAAATCCTCCTTTATTATTAAAGGTCTTATCGGCCTTATAAACCGTCACTATTCTAACATCAATTTACTTCTTTGTAAAGTCTTGCACCGTTATTAACCTTAATATTTATTTTAATATCTTCCTAAATCCTCTACGCTTTAGATAAAACAGAGCTTGAATGTTCTTCCAATCTTCAGCTTCTCCTAATGAATTCTTTACGGCATTTAGGACATGTGATGCTTATTCTTCCTTTTCCTTTTGGAATTCGTATCTTCTGCCGACAGCTCGGGCATGTATAGATACGATAATTCTTCTGTCCCCCTGCAGTACTGCCACCTTTTTTAAAGAATCTTAGTATACTGCTCTTATAGCTTAGATAGATATTATTCTCATGGTATCTCTTTGTATGATTTCTTGAGAACATCCTTATATAACAAATCGCAAGTAGCAGAAGGGAGATGCTATACAATACCTTCCCCCCGAAAAGCAGTGATCCCATCATTGCAACCATAGCAGCCCCCAATGTAAATTTACTGAGCTGATCTATACCATATCTTCCTATCATAAATTGTCTAAGTCTTTCCTTCATTTATACAATCTTCCTTTCTTGCTTATCATCACATTTTATCTCTCCAATACACCATAGTCAAATTAAGAATTAGAATGAATTATTAAATTTATATAAATCAAGGCCTTTTAGTCTCCTTTATTAACATGCACAAAACCACGAATATGATTGTGCATATGTTTATTTTCTTGAAATATACTGTAATGATACATGCACTCTGTCGGAGGCCATATGAAAAGTTTATTAGTTAAAGTCATTCTCGTCAGTATTCTTGTCCTACTGCTCCCTTTTATTTTAACCTTACTGTTATCTGATAAATCAGACAATACTACTTCGCTTGCGGCTATGGATTTTCATGTGTTTTATGATAAGGGTGGAAAGAGCGAAGAGCTCGAATTTGACCAATACTTGATTGGAGTTGTCGCCGCCAATATGCCTGCTGGTTATTCAATGGAAGCGCT
>DATESP010000165.1:0-2507 GCA_035270645.1 Mobilitalea sp.
ATACACGCATTATATTGAAAATACATAATGTGATGATCCAGATCACTTTCATAACAGTAATTCAAGTTCTTACTTGAATTACGCGTGGAAATTGGCATAAGATCATTTGACGTAAAATGGTCTCGCAGAGCATGAATACTCGTGGGTTCACCACCTACATGATATAATACTCTTCCACTAGCGAAATCCTCATAATTTTCATTTTTTGTATATTTATATTCCATTATTTTTTATTCTCCATAATTAATAAGCCTTTGCCTTGACGCCTCATAAAACATTACAGTTGCTGCGCATCCAACATTAAATGAGGTTGCATAAGATTATTCATCTTGTGCCATTTATGTAATAATTAGAATTCATTGTAAGCTACCATATCCTCCAATGGCTTGAATTTTGTATGTCCAGGGAACGGCTTCGCATCCTCGGAGGGATAACCCATCATGAGCAGGGCGACCGGCTCAATATTGTCCGGTAGCGCAAACTCCTCCCTGACAGCCTCGGGTATAAAGTGCATGACCCACGTCGAGCCCACTCCCAGTGCAGAAGCCTCGAGCATCATGTGTGTTGTAACAATACTCGCGTCAATATCGCCGCTGGATTTACCGTCGTATTCCCGGCGCCAGCATTCATTTATATCATAACAGATGAGCATTGCCATAGGTGCATTAAAGTGACATACTGTGCACTTTCTTAGCTTGGATATGCCTTCAGTACTATTAATTACTAAAATCCGTTGCGGTTGGCAATTACATGCAGTCGGCGCTAGATGACCAGCCTTTAATATCTTATTTATTATATCCTGTTCAATGACTTCACCAGTAAACTGGCGGACTGAATATCGATCTGCTACAAGCTTCAAAAAATCCATATTTTCATTCATATTAATCCTCCTCAGAAATACTCATTGTAGTTTTGTGTGCATCAAAAGACTTGCTTTTAACCCTTATACGAATATCTTATACAGCTTCGCTCCATGTACTGAGACTTCTGTCTTAAGAACGTTTTGAAAGCCTGGAAGTTTCTCTCCGGACCACAGTTCCTCCAGTGAAGAACCCTTTAAATTTTCCATTTCTAGCATCTCTGAATGAACTTCAATATTACGCACTTCATCGCTTAGGTTGAACAAAGCCAAATAATAGCTATCTTCTTTCGTACTCTTGGATAACCATATGGATTGTTCCTTATCTCTCATTATTTGCTTTGCGCCTGAGGAATCGGATAATAGCTGTAAGACCTTTCTATTGGTCAGGAGCTCCAAGGTCCACCGATCCAGCTTTGGCAATTCAGCTCCTAACATCAAAGGGGAACGAAAGATACACCAAAGAGTCATCATCGTAATCTGCTCTTCCCTCGTAAACCTCGTATTCCTTTCTTCTCCAAAGCCTTTTCCTAGGATACCCACAGGAAGCATGTCGCAATCCGGATAACAGCCTTCCGAGACATGCTTTTGCCAGATTTCGCAACGTTCAAACATGTTTAATAAGAGAGGCCAGCTATCCCAGAAATCATCCGTAATTCTCCACAGGTTCGCATATTTCTCATAATGCCAGGCTTTATTAATCAGGGCCGGTCCCGGTGATAGGCTTAGAACAATCGGACGTCCGCAATGTTGTATCGCGGAGGCTAGCATTTCGATTTCTCTCTCGGCTGATTTCATATCGTGTCTGCAGATATCATCACATTTAATAAAGTCCACACCCCACTCGGCATATAGCTTAAAAATAGAATTATAATATTCCTGCGCTCCGTCGCTGCCAACCTCTAATCCGTACATATCGGGATTCCACCCGCAAATAGATGAGGGATCGGCTATTTCGTTAGCCGTCCGGTCAGTACCTAATATCTTCCCATGATTATGTGCTGCTATTCTTGGAATTCCCCTCATGATATGAATCCCAAATTTTAACCCAAGACTATGGATATAATCTGCCAAAGGCCGAAAGCCTCTTCCATTTATTGAAGATGGAAAACGATCCGGACAAGGTAACAATCTAGAATACTCGTCCAGCTCCATTTTCCAGAAGGGGATATATTGGTACTTCTCCCTCTGACTTCCCGCATCATAGGAATACCATTCTATATCGACCACTACATATTCCCAGCCGTACTCCTTAAGATGCGTTGCCATGTAAGCTGCATTGGCTTTTACTTGTTCCTCATTTACTGTAGTATCATAATAATCATAACTGTTCCACCCCATAGGCGGTGTGACTGTAAACTTATTTTTATTCATATTTAACCTCGCATTATTTGATATATATTCTTACATTTTGCCAACTCGGTCTCTCCATATAGAAATGCTCCTTTACTGTTCATATAATTATATCACATGAAATTAAAATCGCAAAGGCGAAGCCTATATCCCGAAATTTAAACCAAATAAAATCGCTATGTAATAACCTATTAGGGTATATTACAGCGATTTTATTCATTGAGAATTATTAATATGCAATCTTATTGCTTATTAACTATAGGAAATCGTCACAATTACATTCCGCAGAGTCTAT
>DATESP010000166.1:0-30601 GCA_035270645.1 Mobilitalea sp.
GAAAGGCTATAAGAAGCTTATTATCGGCGGGAAGATGCTTATGGTAACCAAGCGTAAGGACTGGTACAAGAACAAGCTCACAACTGTATTTGGTGGTGTTAAGGTTATTGAAACTAATGGCTATTACGTATTTATTGCAGAAAAGCGTATTCGTAAGGTAGTGGACGAAGCTAAGAATGCTAATCAACTGTCAAAAAAGCTTAAGCGCAAATATAATAAGGCATAAGACAATATTATAAGCTTTAATAATTATATCTATATATGATTTCTAATTGATATATTTATGCGATATGCTATAATATGCATATAGTCATTTATGAAAATATATTTTTTGGAGGTTGCGATGGAGTATTTAAACAAATTCAAGAAGGAACCAAGGCTTATATTAGCCGCACTAAACATTTTATTCTTTTTATTTCCTTGGGTCAGCGTGAAGGTGAAGGTGTTTGGTTTCTCGGAAAAAGCTACAGGCAATGGGTTTAATCTTATGAGTGATTCTTTTCCTATGTTTCTACTTTTATTAATACCCGCTTTTATTATTGCTTTACCCTTTATTCCTGCACTAAAGAAATATATTAAAATGCTTAACTTAGTTGTTCCTTTAGCCGCTATCATTCTTACCTTTATTATTTATTCTATAGCTACTAATAGCTACAACGGCGGTGGATTTGATTTAGGTGACCTCGGTATTAAAATTCATCGTAGCTGGGGATTTTGGCTTACTATATTATCCTACCTAGGAATGCTTGTATCGACCCTAATATTTGATTATAAGGTTAACAAACAGTCCTTCACCGGAAATGGTATTAAGGGTGTATTTTCAGATATTGCTAATCAAGTTTCAGGTTCCTCTTCTGAGACAGCTGCTGGAGCTTCCCAACCAAAAGCAAGCAAAACTGTTGTATGTCCAGCCTGTAATGAGACCATCCCTGGTGGTACTAAATTCTGCTTGAAATGCGGAGCTCCGATGCCAGAAGTTAAAAAATGTGTTAACTGTGGTAAAGAGCTTGCCGAGGGTGTAAGCTTCTGTGCTGGATGTGGAACTAAGGTTGAATAGTTGTAACATCTAATTATACATATGATAAAGGCTACTGCATCGATGATTATTATTAATCATTTCCGATGTGGTAGCCTTTTTATATGACATCATTATATTCTTATTAGCCTATATTCTTATAAATATATATTCTTATAAATCTAAATTCATACCCTACAAACTTCTCTTCATTGATATCCTGGTATAAATTCAAACCCTTACATTTAGAGTTCGCAGTTATTTACTGTTCTCGGGAACGGTACTACGTCGCGGATATTTCCCATTCCAGTCAAATACATTACGCAACGCTCAAATCCTAGTCCAAAGCCCGCATGTCTAGCTGATCCATATTTTCTAAGATCAAGATAGTAGTCATATTCCTCTGGATTAAGCTTCATCTCTTGCATTCTTTTAACTAGCTTATCATAGTCGTCTTCTCTCTGGCTTCCACCGATAATCTCGCCGATTCCTGGTACTAGAAGATCCATGGCAGCTACGGTCTTATTATCCTCATTCAACTTCATGTAGAAAGCCTTAATATCCTTAGGATAATCCGTTACGAAGAGAGGTTTCTTAAATACCTGCTCCGTCAAATAGCGCTCATGCTCAGTCTGAAGGTCACAACCCCAGAATACTTTATAATCAAAGGTATCATTTTTCTTCTCAAGTATTGTGATGGCTTCGGTATAAGTAACATGTCCAAAGTCGGAATTTGCTACGTTCTGCAAACGCTCGAAAAGTCCCTTATCAACAAATTGATTAAAAAATTGCATCTCCTCCGGAGCATGCTCTAGAACATAACGAATAATATACTTTAACATTCCCTCAGCTAGGGCCATGTCATCCTTAAGGTCTGCGAAAGCTATTTCTGGCTCAATCATCCAGAACTCAGCTGCATGACGTGTTGTATTTGAATTCTCGGCACGGAAGGTAGGGCCAAAGGTGTATATATTCTTAAAAGCCATCGCATAGGTCTCACCATTTAACTGTCCGCTAACAGTAAGGTTAGTTGCCTTACTAAAGAAGTCCTGTGCATTATCTATCTTACCATCCGTAGTCCTTGGAGGATTTTCCATGTCCAGTGTTGTTACACGAAACATCTCTCCAGCACCCTCTGCATCACTGCTCGTAATGATAGGTGTATGGACGTAGACAAAATCTCTATCCTGAAAATACTGATGAATTGCATAGGCAATTAAAGAACGAACACGGAACACAGCCTGAAAGGTATTGGTCCTAGGTCTTAAATGCGTAATTGTCCTTAGGTATTCCAAGGAATGTCTCTTCTTCTGTAAAGGATAATCTGCTGAGGAAGCACCTTCAATAAATACCTCTTCTGCTTGTATTTCAAATGGCTGCTTTGCTTCCGGAGTTGCTACGAGCTCACCGGTTATTATAACTGCGGATCCGACATTCAACTTTGATACTGCAGTAAAGTTCTCCATCGAATCATGATAAACTATCTGTAAGGTCTCAAAGTATGTTCCGTCATTTAAGACAATAAATCCAAAGGTTTTAGAATCCCTTACGCTGCGGATCCATCCGCCAACTTTAATTTTCTTTCCGATATACTGCTCCTTATTGCGGTACAGCTCCCTGATTTCTAATAGTTCCATCTCATAAACTCCTTTGTCTACAATGTTTATAATGCTCATAATATAATTATAATTATACAACTACTCAGTCGCACCTACCGATAGTCACACATAATGTATACAAATCAAATATGATATGTGATTTGTCACGACCACTCCGGAATTTTATATGCACTTATCTTGAATAGTATAACACAAGTTTTTCATATTACAAATAAATTGTGTGGTTATTAAATGTATGGCCATTAAAATACGTGCATGTTAAAATGCGTGGCTGTTAATATTCGTAGCCGTTAATATTCGTGGCTGGTAAATAACGACTTCAGTATATCTTCTCTACTCTTACCTTCACTATACATAAAATTGATAGGTTCATTGATTAGTTCCAGAGAATGGGCATCAGAATTTGTAATGATATTACAGTTCCTAAGGTATGGGTGCTGTTTTATATACTCTTCTTTCCTACCGATATGCCTCAATTCTGCACAACGAAAGCTGGAATCAGGAGGTATGAATCCGAGGTTGGAGATTAAGCCGTTAGAACTCTTATCAATATGCGCCGGAATATAGATCCCATGAAATTGTTTCATTATACCTCCCAGGGATTCGAAGGATATCTCAGTCGCATTAATTAATAAGTACGGTTCTGTTCCAATGCAACGGTCCTCCTCGTTATATAGCTCTTGTTTACCAAATACCCTCTCATCGTTTGGAATCTTAATCAGCTTATTATATACATAAGCATCGAAGTCCAGAGCAGCTTTAAGAGTTGCAAATAAACAAAGCACATGGACTTCCTCCATCGTGCATAGCTCCATTCCTGGAATTGCCAGGATTCCACATTCCTCAGCTAATGCTAGGACAGGGGGGCAGTTTTTGCAAGAGTTATGGTCCGTCACTGCTATAACCTCAAGTTCCTTAAGCATTGCCATATTCACTATATTCGCCGGAGTCATATCCTCATCACCGCAGGGAGAAAGACAGGAGTGGATATGCATATCATAAGAAAGCTTATGCATGAAGTCCTTGATAGATAATCAGTGCAGCATCAAAAATAGGGAGGTCTGTGAGCAATACTGTAATGCCTTGTTCCTTAGCCTTCCTTGCAGCTGCCTCATCCAAGCTGCTACCCTCCGCTAAAAGGATACATGCTGCGTCCGCCAAGGTCGCAACCGCCAGTGTATTCACATTACCCATAACTGTTACCCAAGCTGCACCAGCAGGCATCCTCCCCATTGCAAAGCTTAGCAAGTCGCAACAATAAGGAACTGTAATCTCCCTTTCCTGATTGTCTCCTTCATACAACACCTTAAATGTACCTGTATTGATTATATCATAAATCGTCATGGCTTCCTTATTAAGAGAACCTTTGTGACCTATGTCTCCTAATATACTCCTTCCCCTTAGTTCCTATTTTCAAGTACACACCAGCGTACTTGCTTATCGATCGCTGTGTCATAACACAATTATTTTATTGTATCAATCTTAGATAATTCATCTGATAGCTTGTGAATATAATCTCGTAGAATGTGGATACAGTCCTGTTCCTTGGCTACTCCACGAACGATGTCCTCCGCCAGTGCTTTACAGGTTGGTGCTCCACAGGATCCACAGTCAAGCCCTGGGAACTTCGAATTAAGTTCCTCAACCCTTGACATCTTCTTGATACTTTCTTTCATGTTCTTCCCGAGGTTAAATACCGGTTCATATTTAACTTCATCATTCCAAAAGGCTTCTTTAATATCTCCATCCTGCAGATGTGAGCAGGCTACCGGCATATATTTTCTAAGTCTCTTTAATTTTACCTTTGCGGCATATGGATTCTCCACAGTAAGTACACCGCCGACACAGCCACCTGCACAGGCATTCAACTCAATAAATTCCAACTGGTCAAACTTCTGGTCCTCGAGATCCTCTAGTACTCGAATAACATTCTCAATTCCGTCCGCTGCCAGATAATTATCTACCAACAGTCCTCCGGCCTCACCGCCTGTTCCTCCCCAGCCAATTCCTATTCTTCCGGAAATGCCAAGCTCCTCCACATCATCTATGCTTTGCTTCATAAGAGGAAGAAGAATCGGATATACCTCCTTCATTGCCAATACCGCATCCACCTCACTCTTTTCGTTACCAATGGGTGCTTTTACAGCAGTAACCTTAGCGGGACAGGGAGAAATGAATATAATCCCAATCTTTTCTGAGGGAAGTCCAGTCTTTTTCATCGCCTTCTTTCTTGCTGTTGCTGCTGCTAGATCCATCGGCGAGCAGATTGGAAGTAAATGTTCAATTAGATTTGGAAAACGTACTTGGATCAAACGGACTACAGTAGGGCAAGCAGTACTGATAATTGGCCACTTTTCCTTGTGCTCTGCCACATATCGTCTTGACATCTCCGAAATAAGCTCTGCAGCACCGCTAACCTCATAGACGTCATCAAAGCCCATCTTCTTTAAGGCGGTTAATACAATATTAATATCCTCCAGATGATTGAATTGTCCATAAAGAGATGGTGCCGGTAGTGCAACAGTATATTCATAATCCTTCATAACACTAGGGGAATCATAAGTTGCTTCCTTAGCGTGATGCGGACACATTCGGATACATTCTCCACAGTCAATGCAGAATTCCTTGGTAATCACTGCTTTCCCATCTCTAACGCGAATAGCTTGAGTAGGACAACGTTTTATGCAGTTAATACAGCCCATACATAATTCTTCCCTCAAGCGTACCGACGTAAAAAATTTACTCATTTTCCTCCCCCTGTTCCTTATTAATTGTCTCGAAATTCAAGGCCTGCATAGTAGAGTCGAGTTATTATCATATAATACTTATCTTCATAGTTACAGTCGTTCCTACACCTACCAGGCTCTCAATATCTATCGAATCCGAATATTTCTTCATGTTAGGTAATCCCATTCCAGCTCCAAAGCCTAAGGAACGGATATTATCAGGTGCGGTGGAATACCCCGCCTGCATGGCTAGATCTATATCTTCAATTCCCGGTCCCTGGTCCTTTAATAGCATAACGATTTCCTCCGGGGTTACAGTGACTTCGATTGTTCCTCCGTCTGCATGAATTACCATGTTGATTTCACCCTCATACATAGCTATTGCTACCTTGCGGATGACCCCTGGGTTTACGCCCATCTGTTTAAGCATACTTTTTACACTACTTGAAGCCTCTCCTGCTCTAGTAAAGTCGCCTGAGGGAACCTCGTAGGTTACGGTGATTTTATCCTTCATCGGTAATCCGTCCCCCCTCGTAGGCCATTTTCATAAAGAAGTCCACAGGCAGAGAACATGCGATGTCCAGAAGTAAGTAATGCGATTTCCCTCTCCTTTGCCATCAAAATCATACTTTCGTCTGGTATCTTTCCCCGAACAAATACTATACAAATGATATCCATCATTTCAGCAGTTCTTATTACTTGCGGATTGCATAAGCCGGTCAAAAGTACAGCCTGATCCTTTACAAATGCCAAGACATCACTCATCATATCCGCGCCACAGGCGGAATGTACCACACGGTCCTTAAATTCCTCTCCACTAATGTATTTCGCTCCCAATCCTACCTGAATATCGCTTATTGTCATCTTCTATATATCCTCCATTATGATTTTATATATACAAACTATATTACTTGATAAGCTTTTACCACCCAAATCGTGATTAATTATTTGGTGAACCGTAAAATACATCAAAGGAACTGATACTTTCTTTCTTTGCCATGACTAGAGCTGCTTTTGAATTCGATAGTAGCGTAGGGTAATCCATCTGGTCTCCCTTCGTAAATGCAATCCCTATACTGATTGACAAGCCACTCCTGTTATGCTGGAAGGAGTATAGCCCATCCACCTCTTTACATAGCAGCTCTGCCTTTTCATATGCATTTCTGTCCGACCGGATACCCCTTAGGAAAACAACAAACTCATTTAATCCGATTCTACCAATGATATCAGAGGAACGGAATCTTTTCTTTAAGAAGCCAGCTATCGTAGTCAGGATATTCTCCCCGTTTACCAATTTTATGACTTCATTTACTGTTTTATAATTACGTATCTCAAAAATCATAAGGGCAGAGAGAATGTCCGGTTCCTCCTTAGCAAGAGTTTCAATAATCATTCTCTCAGCACAATCCTTTGTGCAAACCTTTGTCAATGAATCCAATTGTGGTAATATAGTAACAGCTTCTACCCCTTTCCTCATCGGATTAGTGGTTGCTAACTTTCCTATTACCTTATAGGGATTTTTATTCTCATCAAATATAATTGAGGCATAACAGATATACCAAATTGGTTCGCCACCCTTTGGAATAAGGCGCAGTTCAAATCTTACCTGTTTTTTCCCACTCATCATACTCTTGAAGATTTTTATTACAGCTGGATGTTCGTCAGGGAAGATAATCTTCGTCTTCTCCAGTTTCTTACTGAACTCATTGATTTCTGAATCTCTTCCGAATACCTCTCTGAACAATTCAGTAAAGACTAATTTATCCTTTGCAATTTCGTATTCAAAATTCAATTCTTTAGACAGTTCCGAGATGGTCCGGTTATAGTCAAATTCTTGCTCAAGCTTCTTAAGTCTTTCCATATGATCTGTAACATCCATTGCCATACAGGAATAGACCGGTACCTGCTTAGTGCCAGCCTGATAAATCTCCTCTATCTTTTTACCACTGATCATTACCCACCTAAAACTGCCGTCCGATTGTAGCGTACGAAATTTCAGAGTAATCATATTATCCTTCTTATTCTTTTGTGAAGCAACCTGATGAGTTATATAAATTATATCTGCGGAATAAACAATTTTCAGAAGTGTCAAGGGTGCTTTAGAATTAACTTTATCTGTTACATTCTTAATCAGGGAATAAAATGTATCAGTTGCATATAGAATAGTGAGGTCATCATCCAGCGCCAGTTTTGCTAACCCTCCTGGTACTGATTTTAATAATTGGTCTGAAATATCTGTTACTATTTCACTCATATTTCTGTACCTCTCTTTTCCTAGTATTTGATAAGTAAATGTATAATCTAATAGTGTGTTTATAATAAGTGTATTCACTAACATTATAATACTTTTTTCTGCAAAACACAACGAGTGAATAGCGCTGGTTACTGATATCTAACCATGTTTTATGTTACCCCTGGGGAGCTATACAGCTTGCATACAACTTTACCAATAATTTTTATATAATTGTTTATATTTTTTGTAGATTTTTTAACATACTTATGCTATAATGTCAGTGTTTTGTGGCATTATTATTTTTATCGAGGAGGTATTACAATGGGTATACAAAAAAATTCCGTACCCTTTGCAGGAACGAAGGAGCAGGAAGCTGCACTTTTGAAAGTTATTGCAGATAATCGTGATGACAAAGGCTCTCTTATGCCTATCCTACAAAAGGCACAGGATATCTATGGCTATCTTCCAATAGAGGTTCAGACCATGATATCTAACGAAATGAATGTTCCCCTGGAAAAAATATACGGGATAGTTACTTTTTATTCCCAGTTTTCACTTTATCCCAAGGGTAAATTCCAGGTTTCAGTCTGCTTGGGAACAGCATGCTATGTAAAGGGTTCTGGCGATATTTTCAACAAGCTTCAGGAGCTACTGGGAATCGATGATGGAGAATGTACTCCGGACAATATGTTTTCATTGGAATCTTGCCGTTGTATCGGTGCATGTGGGTTAGCCCCGGTAATGACTGTAAATGATGATGTTTATGGTAAATTAACTCTTGACGATTTAGAAGGCATTATCGCAAAGTATAAATAGTATGATTGAATTATCATTGAATATTTTAGATATTGCTAATAATTCTGTCCGTGCGAATGCCGCTTTGATAGAAATTGAGGTTCGGATTAATCGTAATGAGGACTCACTCACAATCAAGATTTCCGACAATGGCTGTGGAATGAGCAAGGAACAGCTGTCCAGAGTAGAGGACCCCTTCTTTACGACACGCACTACTAGGTCTGTCGGACTTGGAATCCCTTTCTTTAGACAGGAAGCGATTGGTACCGGTGGTAGTTTTAAATTAGAATCGGTATTAGGAAAAGGGACTATTGTAACCGCTGTATTTGGTCTTTCCCATATAGACCGTATGCCGCTTGGCGATATTAACAGTACTATATACACACTAATTATTACTAATACACAACTTGACTTTTTATATACCTATGAGCTTGATGGGAATCAGTTTATCCTGGATACCAGGGAACTTCGACAAATACTTGGTGATATCCCACTAGATGCTCCTCAGGTAACCGCATATATCAAAGATTATTTAAAAGAAAATCAAAATGAAGTGGACAACGGATATCAAGCATAGCCACTCCAAACTGCAGAATCAAACGCATATATTGAAATAGGAGGAAAACAGATGAAATCTCTAGAAGAGCTTAAGGCAATCAGGGATATGATGCAAGGCCAAATGGGTCTTCGCAATGAAAGCCATAATCAAACAAGAGTAATTGTAGGCATGGCAACCTGCGGTATCGCAAGCGGAGCAAGACCTGTTCTTAATGCCCTTTCCGATGCAGTGCAAGCAAAGGGATTAACAAATGTCGCAGTAGTTCAAACCGGATGCATCGGATTATGCCAATTTGAGCCGATTGTCGAGGTTATAGAGCCCGATAAAGAAAAAGTAACTTATGTTAAAATGACTCCAGAGAAAGCACTTGAAGTAATTGATCAGCATATTATGCGTGGTCAAGTTATTAAAAAATATACCATCTCCGAGATACTCGGATAATCCAAAGGAGGTCCCATTATGTATCGTTCACACGTATTGGTTTGCGGTGGAACCGGGTGTACTTCCTCAGGAAGCCCCAAAATTATAGAAATACTGCAGGCTGAGATTAAAAAATCAGGTCTAAAAGATGAAGTGTCTGTTGTACAGACCGGTTGTCATGGATTATGTGCTTTAGGACCAATTATGATTGTCTATCCAGAAGCAACCTTCTACGCACTGGTAAAACCGGAGGATATTCCGGAAATCGTTTCTGAGCACTTATTAAAAGGACGTATCGTTAATCGCCTTGTTTATTCAGAAACGCTAACTGATGAAGGTATCAAGTCACTTATGGATACTGACTTCTACAAGAAGCAGCATAGAATTGCACTTCGTAACTGTGGTGTCATTAATCCTGAAAATATCGATGAGTATATCGCTACCAATGGCTACGAAGCACTTGGTAAGGTTTTAACCGAATACACCCCAGACCAGGTTATTCAGACCATACTAGATAGTGGTCTCAGAGGCCGTGGAGGCGGTGGTTTCCCTACTGGTTTAAAGTGGAAGCTAGCCAAGGGTAATGATGCAGATCAGAAATATGTATGTTGTAATGCGGATGAAGGCGATCCCGGTGCATTCATGGACCGTTCCGTCTTAGAGGGAGATCCACATGTAGTTCTGGAAGCAATGGCAATAGCAGGTTATGCAATCGGCGCATCGCAGGGTTATATCTATGTGCGTGCTGAGTATCCGATAGCAGTTGATCGTTTAAATATAGCAATTGCTCAAGCAAGAGAATATGGCCTGCTTGGCAAGAATATTTTTGGAACAGACTTTGATTTTGATATAGATTTACGGCTTGGTGCTGGAGCATTTGTCTGTGGTGAAGAAACAGCACTTATGACCTCCATCGAAGGAAACCGTGGCGAGCCTCGTCCCCGTCCTCCTTTCCCAGCACAAAAGGGATTATTCCAAAAGCCAACTATTTTAAATAATGTTGAAACTTATGCTAATATTCCTCAAATAATTATTAATGGACCTGAGTGGTTCACATCCATGGGTACCGAAAAGTCTAAGGGTACCAAGGTGTTCGCCCTCGGCGGTAAGATTAACAATACAGGTTTGGTTGAAATTCCGATGGGCACCACTCTTCGTACAGTAATTGACGAGATTGGTGGCGGTATCCCCAATGGCAAGAAATTTAAAGCTGCACAGACTGGCGGACCTTCCGGTGGCTGTATACCTGCAGAACATTTTGATATTCCTATGGATTATGATAATTTACTCAGCATTGGTTCCATGATGGGTTCCGGTGGGCTTATCGTAATGGATGAAGATAACTGTATGGTAGATATCGCGAAGTTCTTCCTTGAGTTTACGGTAGATGAATCCTGTGGCAAATGTACTCCTTGTCGTATCGGAACAAAAAGGCTTTATGAGATGTTGGAAAAGATTACAAAAGGTAATGGCACCTTAGAAGACCTTGACGAGATGGAGCAGCTCTGTTACTACATTAAAGAGAATGCACTTTGCGGACTTGGACAGACTGCACCCAACCCTGTATTATCAACCTTACGTTATTTCAAAGATGAGTATATTGCACATATAGTTGATAAGAAATGTCCTGCCGGTGTATGTAAGGCACTTTTATCCTATGTAATTGATGCTGAAAAATGTAAGGGTTGTACTTTATGTGCCAGAATTTGTCCTAACAATGCAATCCAGGGTAAGGTTAAGGAAGCCCATATCATCGATCAGAGTAAATGTATCAAGTGTGGCGCTTGTATGGAAAAATGCCGCTTTGATGCCATCTCTAAACGATAAAGGAGGAAAATATGGAGACAGTAAATGTAAAAATAAATGGAATGTCCATTGATGCGCCTAAGGGTTCTACTATTTTAGAAGCCGCTAAGCTGGCTAATATAGATATTCCTACCCTTTGCTATTTAAAGGAGATCAACGAGATCGGTGCCTGCCGTATCTGTGTAGTAGAAGTAAAGGGTGCTAGAAGTCTTGTTGCCTCCTGCATGTATCCAGTGGCCGAGGGCATGGAGATCAAAACCAATACCAAGAAGGTATTGGAATCTCGTAAACAGACTCTGCAGCTAATCCTATCTGACCATGACAGAAAATGTCTGTCCTGTTCAAGGAGTGGAAAATGTGAGCTTCAGAAGCTCTGCAGTGATCTTAATGTATCTGATGAAAATAGATATGAGGGTACATGTAGCCACTATGAAATAGATAATAGTTCTCCTCATATGGTCCGTGACAACAATAAATGTATAGTATGCCGCCGTTGTGTGGCAGTATGTGAAAAGATTCAGGGAATCGGTGTTATCGGTGCAAACGAAAGAGGCTTTGGAACCAATATTGCCTGTGCTTTTGATATGGGCCTCGGAGACACTAGCTGTGTATCCTGCGGACAATGTATAGCAGTCTGCCCTACTGGTGCTTTAATGGAGAAGGATTACACAAACGAAGTGTTTGCTGCAATTGAGGATCCAGATAAGTATGTTATAGTACAGACAGCTCCTGCAGTTCGTGCTGCTCTTGGTGAAGAGTTTGGTCTTCCCATCGGCACCAATGTCCAGGGTAAGATGGTAGCTGCACTACGTCGCTTAGGTTTTGATAAAGTATTTGATACTGACTTCTCTGCAGATTTAACAATCATGGAAGAAGCAACGGAGTTCCTTGACAGAGTTCAAAACGGTGGAGTTCTACCTCTTATTACCTCCTGTTCACCAGGATGGATTAAGTACTGCGAACATTACTATCCTGATATGTTAGATAACCTATCCAGTTGTAAGTCCCCCCAGCAGATGTTCGGTGCTATCACAAAAACTTATTATGCTGAAAAGATGGGCATTGACCCCAAAAAGATAGTTATGATTAGCGTGATGCCTTGTACAGCTAAGAAGTTTGAGATTGGTAGAGATGACCAAAATGCAGCCGGTGTTCCGGATGTGGATATTTCTATTACAACCAGAGAACTGGCAAGAATGATTGATCGTGTTGGACTAAACTTTACATCACTTCCTGATGAGGACTTCGATAATCCTTTGGGAGAATCCTCAGGTGCTGCAGTAATATTTGGCGCAACCGGCGGTGTAATGGAAGCAGCTTTACGTACCGCTGTCGAGACTCTTACTGGTGAGCAATTGAAGAGCTTAGACTTTGCCGATGTAAGAGGAACCAAGGGTATTAAGGAAGCAACCTATCATGTAGCAGGAATGGATATCAATGTTGCCGTAGCGTCCGGGCTTGCTAACGCAAGAAAGGTTCTTGATGATGTAAAATCCGGCAAAGCTAATTATCATATGATTGAGATTATGGGATGCCCCGGCGGATGTGTCAACGGTGGTGGACAGCCTCAGCAGCATGCAAGTGTAAGAAACTTTACAGATATACGTGCGCTTCGTGCAAAAGCCTTATATAACATAGATGCCGCTATGCCAATTAGAAAATCACATGAAAATCCAGCCATCAAAAAGCTTTACGAGGAGTATCTCGGCAAGCCTGGTAGTCATAAAGCCCATGAGATTTTGCACACTACCTATGTAAAGAGAAGTATTAATTAGATTTAATTAAGTATCTATAAATGTATTACACATTAATGGCCCCAGAGAATCTTTAGATTTCTCCGGAGCCATTATATTTTATTGACAATTATCCAACTTTTACCTATACTGAAATTAAGAATACATTCTATATATCAATTCTTAGCTTTAGGGTGCTGCATAGCAGCAATCAGGAAGGAGTGGTCACTATTTTAACGAAGCTTGACAACCCATTACTACTACTTGATAAAAGTAACATGAATACCTTGTTTAACGAGGGTGACTTCAAATGTACAAATATGAGCTTTGAAGAAGCTCAGGAAATCATAGGAATGTACAATAAAGACGAGATTATTCTGTGTTTCAATCATCCTGATACCTATGACATTATATTTAATTACATCGGAATCCCCAGAAAAGACTATGTATACAAGTCCATCCGGAATATGCGGGTCAACCAGGACGGCATCATATTTAAAATCTATACGACACCCTCTGAGACACAGCCCATCATACATGCCGATGGAGTAGAGGCAAAGAAAATCCAGAATATCTATGTTTATTGTGTACATATTACGAGAACGAAATAACATATATCACGCAAAGCACTGCAGAAATTACTACTAATCCTGCAGTGCTTTACTTATTGAATATCCCTGTCTACAGCTCCTAAGACTTACTTTGTCTTTTTTCTACAGAATTTACTAGTCTGAATATCTGCTCTGTTGTCCTTATCATATTCGACTCTGCAGTCTCTTTTTTCATAGCTTCCTTCAAAGTAATTACTTTATTCAAAATTGAAAAGTAAGAATCTATACCGTTTGCATTACAGCTTTCAGCACCTTCCAAGATACTCCCTGCCAATGCAATGACTATAGCACCATTTTTTTTTGCCATTTTAGCAATACCCACTGGTGCTTTACCCAAAGAAGTCTGATAATCCAAGCAGCCTTCTCCTGTCACAACATAATCAGCATCTTTTATACAATCTTCGAGCTTTACTGCATCTAATACCAAATTTATACCTGACTTTAAATCTGCTTTTAGATAACTTAAAAATGCAAACCCCAATCCTCCTGCCGCACCCGCACCTAATGCATCTGCAAAATCATTTCCAACGTACTTTTTGGTAACTGTTGCATAATTAGCCATGGCTTTATCTAAATCCACTTTATAATCATTAGTAACTCCCTTCTGTGGTCCATAGATAAAGGTAGCACCATTTTCGCCATATAACGGGTTTGTTACGTCACAAGCCACTATAAAATTACATTGTTTTAATTCAGGTATTACATTACTTGAAGAAATATGTTCAACTCTCTGTAGCTCTCCTCCTCCAAATACAAGTCTATTGCCTGATGCATCCGTAAATTCATATCCCAAGGCTGACAGCATACCGATTCCACCATCATTTGTCGCACTTCCTCCGATTCCAATGATAAAATCTCGACATCCTCTTCTGATAGCATCTTTTATCATTTCGCCGACACCATATGTCGTTGCTTTTAAAGGATTCCTTTCTTCCTCTTTTATAAGTATAATCCCTGCAGCAGCTGCTATTTCAATGATTGCCGTTTTAGTCTCTGTCAAAATCCCATATTGTGCATTTACCTTTTCTCTCAACGGTCCACAGACCTCTATATTGATTTTCTCTCCACCAAGTCCTTCAATCAAGGCTTCTGTAGTTCCCTCTCCTCCATCAGCCAATGGTTTTACTATAATCTCAGCGGAAGGATTTACGTTAAATATCCCTTTCTCGATTGCTCTTCCAGCTTCCATTGATGTCAAGCTTCCTTTTAGAGAATCGATTGCTATTACTACCTTCATGCTTCCTCCTTGTCACTCCTGCTAACTTTTTTCGCACTTATTGCTAGTTATTGCTACATATTACTTCTTATTGACTCTTTAAGTATATTAAACTATATCTAAAGTTACTTGTCCAGTGGTGATGGAATTACTAATCTTAAAAATATGTCTTTTTCTTTTTTTGATTGAAATACCTGATGCGGAACTACCACCATATCCAAATCGTTTGTATATATAAATATAAATTCTTCTGTTTTTCTAATTTTACTAATTTCCTTTAGCTTTACTTTCTGTATTTCACCCATGTATACCGCCATCAGTTCATTTTGTGTGACATAAAATTCTTCTTCACCTATATTCTCTTTCACTCCAAGAATTTTCTCCATCTGCTGCTTGACAATAACATAAGATAATGGTGTCATACTAATTACCATCTGTCTACTAATCAATAAACCTACAATAGTAAAACTCAACCCAATATATATGTTTGTGCCACTAACCAATTGGCCTATACCATATAATAAGATTATAGTTCTAATAATTTGATTGCTGTTCCATGCCTGTCTGGTTAAGTAAAACCACCGATGTCCCAGTACCTGCCCTTTTATATAGACAGGCTTTTTCACTTTCCAGGAAAGCTTTATTTTCACATGCTCTTCTAGTAACTGCATATCTATTTTCTGTTTGATTTCAAGTTCAACTTCATCCCTACCATTGAGTAAAGCAGACTCTAATTGTTCTCTATTATTTTCTTTATCTAATACCTCATTTGGTATCATTTCAAAGATAACATTATGAGCTATCAAAATAGTTGAAAGTCTTAATTCTTGAAGATGAACTACTTCATTACAATTAATTTCAGTCCAAGCATTTGCAAAATGTCTTTTTACAATGCCATTTTCTATATTTAGCGTATGCAAACCTATGTATCCCTTTTGTAAAGTGCCATTGGACTTATATTGTTTGACTGCCGCTTCTGCTCGTTTCTTTATTATAAGCCTTGGATATAATGATAATCCAAGTAATATTAATGCCATTACAATTGGCATAATCCTGATTAACCAGTTATATTCAGTACGTAATATACAAAAATAAATGGCAAAGCCAGAGAATAATATGTTCGATAACCAAAATTTCAATTTTTTAATTGGTTGATTATTGCGTAGCCTCATCTGATACTCAACAACCTCTGCGTACTGTCCTTCTGTGATATCATAGTTAATTTTCATACTATACTATTCTTCCTTTTCCATCGATGCAATTCTGCCAGAGATCTGCATTCGTTCCCATTTTTAATTTCAGTTCCAAAGACAATCCTTCTATTTCTTCAAGTATATCCTCCGTTATTATCTCATAATAAGCCTCCAAATTTTGATCCAACTGTATCATATCTCTAGCTCCCACCAAAATACTTCCTAAATTCTCTTTACACTTTAGGAAGCCAAATGCAAGAGCCGTCATAGAATAACCCGTTTCTTCACAAAGAGCTCTTAATTTCTTTAAAAAACCGAATATCTCAACTTCAAAGCCGTTGTCAGTATGGCTACTTACACCCCATTTTGAGTTATACATGCGAGTAGTACGGCGATTCATGGGAACATCCTCAATCGTCTTATATTTTCCTGTAAGTAGACCCTGTGCAAGTGGACTATATGCCCATAATAAAACCCCTTTATCATCCATCTGTTTGCTTAAATGATATTCTCCAAGACGCCATATAAGTGAATAAGGCATTTGATTCAATACAACATCGTGACCTTCAATTGCTTCCATTGATTTTATACCATGGTTGCAGACACTAATGTTCCTTACCTTTCCATCTACCTTCAGTTTATCAAAGGCACGAAAGCTTTCTTCAATAGAAATATCCTTATTGGGCCAATGAATTTGTAATATATCTAGATAATCTGTGTCTAGTCTGCGAAGCGAGGCCTCACAGCTCTCTATTATTCCCTGATAGTCCAAATGATTCGAATATACCTTCGTTGCTATAATCGCTGAATTTCTACGTTCCTTTAGTGCTTTACCCAGCAATTTTTCAGACTCACCATCACCATATGCCTCTGCAGTATCAAACAGATTAATACCCCTATCCAAAGCACTGTGTATAGTATGAATAGCTGCTATTTCATCACATTCACCCCATACAGCAGCACCGGAAAATGCCCATGTTCCTAAGGATAATCTAGATATTTTAGTTTTTTGATCATTTAATAATGTATAATCCATATATAATACCTTTCTATTTTAGAGAAGGATTGTCATATTACAACAACCCCTCTCTACCTAATGACTAATATCAATTATTAACTAAAGCTCATATGGTTATATTCTTACATTTTTTTATACTCAAAAGCTCAATATTACTATTTCCTTACATTTTAATGATCATTTTCATTACATCTAAAGGATGTTCATCAGCAAACTTTAAACCATCTTGATATTGCTCAAAAGGTAAAACCTGGCTCACTGTCTTAGAAATTGTAATTTTTCCCTCTGAAAGCAAGCGAATTGCATCCTCAAAATCCTCTCTTACATACATCATATGTCCGATTAAGCTGATTTCTCTTCTCTGGACCATAGGAATTTCAAATTCAACGGGTTCTTTATAATTACCTGTTAGAATTATCTCAGAGTTAGGACGAGCTGCCTCAATAATACTTTTAAACACCGCTGGTACAGCCACACAATCAACAATTACATCTGCTTTTTGTACTCCAAAGGTCTGCTCAATCGCCTCCTTTAATGAGATCTTTGCTGTATTTACTGCATAATCTATACCACATTCCAAGGCATAATCCAATTTATCCTGATTAATATCTGTAACCATGACCTTACCGGCTCCAAGGCCTTTTGCTGCCTGTGCAACACAATTACCGATCGTTCCTGCGCCTACAACTACAACATTACCACCCTTAAATGTTCTACTTCTCTTAATAGAACCGACACCAACAGCTAACGGCTCAACTAGAGCAACCATCTCATCCTGAAGGTCTTGTGGTACGTGATGAAGATACTTCGGTTCAATAGCAAAGTATTCACTGTTACATCCATCCATGTGTACTCCGATAACGCTAAGATTCTCACATACATTGAATCTTCCCTGTTTGCATGGATAGCATTCACCGCAGGTAACCTGTGGTTCAATGGTTACTTTATCACCAATATTAAAATCCTTTACATTTTTGCCTACCTTATCGACAACTGCAGCCACTTCATGTCCCAATACTACAGGCATAGCTGCATATTTGTGCTTACCATGATATATCTGCATATCACTGGCACATACACCGAAGCAAATAATTTTTAATAGAGCTTGATCATCAGAAAACTCCGGTATCGGTACATCTTCAAACTGAATATTATATGGCTCAACCAATCTTGCTAATTTCATTTTTACTCCTATCTGTCTTCTCTAGTCTGGATATCTTGTAATACTTAATAGTTATAGCTTAATTCAGTTATATTTCATGTTCTTTCTATTTGCACTATTTATTAACTACGTTTTGTGGATTACCTTCGATGAAAGCTCTAACATTATCTACTGCAGTGTTCATGAGTCTCTGGCGGCTTTCCTTGGGTGCCCATGAGATATGAGGTGTAATAATACAGTTCTTTGCCTTAAGTAATGGGTTATTCCCCTTTATAGGCTCTGAAGATACTACATCTAAACCAGCTGCATATACTTTCCCGCTATTGAGTGCATCTGCTAAATCCTGTTCAACAATCAAGGGGCCACGACTATTATTTATAATGATAACGCCATCCTTCATCTTTGCGATGTTCGCTGTATTAACAATTCCTTCTGTTTCAGGAAACAAAGGACAATGTAGCGCAATTACGTCTGAGTTAGCGAATAGCTCATCTAATTCAGCGTACCTACAGGTCTCACTTACAAGCTCAGGATTCTTATATGCATCATTTGCCAAGACTTTCATACCCAGCGCTTGAGCCAACTTCCCTGTAGCCTGGCCGATTCTACCATATCCGATAATACCCATTGTTTTGTCTGCAAGCTCAATCAAAGGATAATCCCAGAAACACCAGTCAACACAGTTCTCCCAACGACCTTCGTGTACAGCATCGCTATGGTGGCCAATATGATGACATATCTCAAGTAGCAAAGCAATTGCAAACTGTCCAACTGCCGCTGTACCATAAGAAGGAATATTACATACAGGGATACCCTTTTCTTTAGCTGCTACATAATCAACGACATTGTAACCGGTGGCAAGAAGTCCAACATATTTTACATTTGGACAAGCATCAAAAGCGGCTCTAGATACCGGCGTCTTGTTCGTTATAACTATATCTGCTTTACCAATCCTTGTGATGATTTCGTTTTCATCTGTCAAAGAAGTTCTGTCGTATACCTCCAGTTCTCCCAGTGCTCTCAAATCATCCCAGCTTAAGTCACCTGGGTTTTCTGTATAACCATCTAAAACAACAATTTTCATAATATTCACCATGCCTTTCTTCGTATTCTGTAAACTTTATGCTCAGCAATTAATCCTCTAATAACGCCCACGCCCGATTGATAACACGTTTTGTGTTTGCTAAGATAATATCTGCATCTTCATCGCCCCAGGGCTTCACTTCGATGGACAAAACATATGGGTTCTTTGCATTAAAGAAACCTTCTTCCTTCAGCACTGTAAAGAAATCTAATAATTCTGCTGTGTCATTCGCGCTGTTTGGATAACCAAACCTAGGATGCAAGTCACCATATGCTTCAGCACCCTTTTTGACCACTGCATTTCCAATATGAAAATGTGTAATATAAGGGCGAAGTGTCTGTACTACAAATCTACTTGTCTCATAAGTAGTAGGGAAGTGAGAAAGGTCAACCATTAGTCCAAAATTAGAATGTGTCATTCTCATATCTGCTGCAAACCTTGCTGCATAGGGTGCTGGGCCGAGCAAAGCAGCCTTATCCATATCATAATCAAATACTTCAATCTCGACTATCATGCCTTTTGTAGCTGCATAATCGCATAATGCACGGGTAGTCTTCAAGAGCTGTGCATAATTCTCTTCCTTTGTCTCAGGAGACCATTTTCCCGAAATAAAAGCGATCCCTTTTGCACCTAAATATTCTGCTTCATCGATTGCTTCTATTAATGTGGCTTCTGCCTTTTTTCTTTCTTCTTCATCAACAGCATTTGGATTTAGCTTTGGTCCAAGAATTCTTGGTTGTGCACCGTAGCATACTTTAAGATGTGACTGTGCCAGTAATTTCTTAGCTGCCTCTCTTTTTTCATCATCAGCGAATTTGGTTATTTCAATCGCATCAAAAAAATCATCACTTGCTATCCTTTTTATAGAATCTAATACCTCATAAGTGGGATGGCTCATCCACTGGATCGTCCCCACTTGAAAATATTTATGAATGGAATCTCTCATGATTTCTATCTTCCTTTCGATTTAATTTACTGGTCTGCTATAGTACGCAGACCAGTAAATGATTAAGTTTATTTTCTAGCAATTACCTTCTCCGTTGCAGCAACGATGGATTCTACATCCATTCCATATTTCTTTAACAGCTCTGAGTAAGCGCCTGATTCTCCATGACAATCCTGCATTCCGATCATCTCTACTGGAACCATGCAGCCTTCTTGCGCTAGAACCTCTGCAACTGCACTGCCGAGTCCACCTACAACGTTATGCTCCTCTGCTGTTACAAAAGCACCGGTTTCCTTTGCACAGGATACAATTAACTCTCTATCGATTGGCTTAATGCAGAACATATCAACTACTCTTACATGAATGCCCTTCTCTTCCAGAAGCTTTGCTGCCTTTACAGATTCGCTTACCATAAGTCCACATGCAATTATTGTTACATCCTTGCCTTCATTTACTACTACTCCCTTACCTAATTTAAAGCTATAGCCCTCCGGGTGGCATGCTGGTACAGCATCTCTTGAAAGACGTATATACATAGGTTTCTCAACATTGATTGCTGTTTGAACCATCCAGTCTGTTATAGCTGCATCAGATGCTACCATAACTGTCATATTAGGTAAAGAACGCATCATTGCAACATCTTCCAAGGAATGGTGTGTTGCTCCATCGTATGAATCTGATAATCCACCGTAAGCACCCATCATTTTTACATTAAGTCCCGCATAGGACATGTAAAGTCTTGCACCTAACGCACCGATTGTTGTAATAAATACCGCAAAGGTATTCACAAATGGTATCTTACCGTTTTTCGCCATTCCTGCTGCCATTCCAAGCATTGCGTATTCTGAAATACCACAATTATAGAAGCGGTCAGGGTATTCATTCCCGAATATTGAGGATTTTGTAGAGCCGGATACATCAGAATCTAAAACTACAATATTAGGGTTAGTTGCACCATGTTTTTTAAGAGCTTCTCCATATATATCACGAATTGCTTTTTCCATTATTTTATGCCTCCTAATTCTGTCATGGCCCCTGAAAAGTTCTCATCATCGATTGGCTTGCCATGCCATATATTCTTACCTTCCATGAAGGATATGCCTTTACCCTTTATAGTGTTTGCTAAAATAATTGAAGGAACTCCTTTTTTAGCCTTTGCCTGATCAATAGCATCACATAGCTCAGCTACATTATGTCCATTACATACAATGGTGTTATATCCAAATGCTTTGAACTTTACTTCCATATCGCCCATCGGCATGATCTGGTCTGTAGTACCATCTAGCTGTACCTTATTCCAATCAAGGATTGTGATTAGGTTGTCCGCTTTGAACTTATATGCATTTGCACAGGTTTCCCAGACAACACCCTCGTTACACTCACCATCACCAAGTATTGCATAGGTATATGCATCTACCCCATCTAATTTATCAGAAAGAGCCATTCCTAATGCTACTGGATAACCAGCGCCAAGAGGTCCCGAAGATACTTCTACTCCTGGAGTCTCCGTTGAGCAAGGATGTCCTTGAAGCCTGCTGTTGATCTGTCTTAAGGTCTTCATTTCTTCAACCGGGAAAAATCCTTTCCCTGCTAATACGCGGTAAAGCATAGGTGCTGCATGTCCTTTACAGAGAACCACTTTGTCACGTTTTCTATCTTTGATGTTCTCGGTACTAATATTACCCTTTTCAAAATATATTGTGGTTAATATCTCACATACAGATAGGGAGCCACCGGGATGACCAGTTTGAATATCGTGTAAGGTCGTGATTACATCCTGCCTAAACTGTAAGCATAATGCATCAATTTCAAGTTTTCTTTCAGGTGAAATATTCATTTTATCTCTACCTTTCCTTTAATTTTTTATATTTAAGCCCTTGTTATATATTTAAGCTAATTTTTTTATTTCTAATTTTTTTACTAAATAATGGTACTATGAAAAACAAAGCTGTCAATATCAAGAAAACAGTAGCTATAGGTCTACTAAAGATTGCTGCAAAATTTCCATTCTCAGCTACCATACCTTGACGATAGTATTTTTCAATCAATGGTCCTAAGATAAAGCCTAGGATGATCGGTGCCATATCAACACCGAGCTGATCTATAATATAAGCTACGATTCCTGTAACAATCAAAATCCAAATATCAAAGGATCTGTTATTTAGTGCATATACACCTAAAATACAGCACATAACAATTGCGGGGAAAAGTATTGAAAACTTAACATTAACTGCTTTAACAAACACTCTCATAAGTCCTAGCTCCATAACATACATGACGATGTTTGCCAGGAAATAAGATACCATAATCGTTCCAACAACATCAATATTCTGTGTGAACAGAAGAGGTCCAGGCTGTAGTCCCTGAATCATCAAACCACCAATTAGTGCCGCGGTCGTTAAATCTCCGGGTATCCCTAAGGTAACCAGAGGAATTAAAGCACCTCCGTTAACCGCATTATTTGAGCTCTCTGATGCGACGATACCTTCTGGCGAACCATGTCCGAATCTCTCCGGATGCTTTGATATCTGTTTAGCTTGATTATACGTGATTAGTGTTGACGCATTCTGTCCTATTCCAGGTAGTATACCAATACCAGTTCCTATCAAACAACCAAGTGCCATTGGCTTGGCACACCCTTCCATCTCTTTAAATGGTGGAATGAAGGACATCTTACCTGTATCCATCTTCATCTTAGGTTTACCAAGATCTCTAGACTGATTTAAGATTTCACGAATCGCGAATAATCCCATCATAAGAGCAGTTGATTGAAGTCCACTCTGTAGCTGCCAGTTACCAAATGTTAATCTTGAAATACCTGATATAGAATCAATACCGATAGTACCAGCAAGAAGTCCTATCAAAGCACCTACTAATCCTTTTAGAAAATCGTTTGATGCCATCGTAATAACCACTGCTAATCCCAATAAAGAGACTGCAAAATACTCCCAATATCCAAATATTAATGATACCTTTGCTAGCTGTGGTGCAATAGCAAATAATGCGAGTGCTGAAAAAGTACCACCTATTAATGATGCAAAGACACCTATTGATAAAGCTTCTCCCGGCTTTCCACTCTTCGCCATAGGGTATCCATCATAACAAGTAAAAATCGATGAAGGTGTACCCGGTATATTAATTAGCGTCGCTGTAATCAGACCACCGCTTATACCACCTACATAGATTGCAACTAATAAGGTCAATCCCTGAACTGCTGTCATCGTAAATGTGAATGGAATCATGAGCGCCACACCTAGCGTTGCCGTGAGTCCCGGAATACATCCAAACACAATACCAAAAAATACACCAAAAATTAATAACGCCAACGAAAACGGATCTGTAAACATTGCTTCCACTCCGGCAAATATAGTTTCCACGAAATATTCTCCCTTCTTTCTATTCAAAAATGTTAGCTTCGCAAACATTTTATGAATCATGTATTCAAAAATGTTAGCTTCGCAAACATTTTATGAATCGTGTATTCAAAAATGTCAGCTTTGCAGACATTTTATGAATCGTGTATTAATTAGCTGTTGTAGATTTCCATCTACAACAGCTTGTTTATTACATTACTCGGTTAACATTTCCTCAAATACGGGCTTTAACTTCTCTACCCAGGAGCCAACCTTTTCATTCATCTCATCTGCTCTTATGAAGTTAACCTCAAGTCCTAAGTCAGTAACTGTGGTCTTAAATTCTTCATTCATAACAACCTCTTCAATAGCCTTTGCTAAAATATCAATAACAGCTAGGTCTGTTCCTTTAGGTGCATAGTATCCACGAGGTTTTGTAGTCTGAACATCCATTCCTAACTCTTGTGTAGAAGGAACGTCAGGTAAAGCAGCTGCTCTTCTATCACCGATAACCAATAATGGAAGTGCGTCTCCCGATTCAACAGAAGATCTGATATCGGAGCTTGAGTTTGTTTCCATCTGAATCTGATTTCCCATTAGTGCTGTCTTCGAAGCAGAACCACCATCATAAGGAACGATTGTAACGTCATTTTCAATACCTAATTCTCTAAGTACACGAAGTGTATCTGCATAGTTAACATTTCCTGAACCTGTTACACCCCATTTAACTTCACCAGGGTTAGCCTTAATATATTCAACTGCTGCCTCAATAGATTCAAAACCATTTTTCTTATTTGTAGATATAACATTAAAGTCATCTACTACGCCACATACTAATTCCATTTCACTCCATAGCTCTGTTTCAGCTGTTCCATTTAGTGTGTAAGAAACAACGTCCATTGGGTTATGTGCAAGAATTGTGTATCCATCATTAGGTGAATTAGCTGCCTGTTGTGCTCCAATGAAACCAGCTGCGCCTTCAACATTAATAGCTACAAGGTTTTGCTTATTTGGTAAGTCAATATATTTCATAATCGCACGTGTTAAGATATCTGATCCACCGCCTGGTGCGTAAGGTATTATAACCTGTACAGGTTTTGTCGGATATTTTATCTCTGCTTTATCATCTTCTTTATCATTTACATTCTCATTTACTTTATCATCTGTTTTGTCTGTTGTCTTAGGGCCGCATCCAACTAATCCCATTGTTACCATTGTAAGTGTTAATATTATAAGCATGATCTTCTTCATAATTTCCTCCATATCTATTCTTTACTATTGTTATTGCAACCATTATTATTAGGTAAACGATAAGCTCTGTCTATTTGTTATAAAAGGCCATCAGGAAGCTGAACGCTTAATCCATTTTCGAAAACCAGCTTTAAGATAATAACCGTAACAACAGAATATATTAAAGCTCTAAAGCTCGTTTTTATTAATTCTTTTTTTGTATACTCCTTTAGCTTCTTGTTCTGTTCCTTAACGCTATACATCATGCATAGGAAAAGCACCATAACAAATGTACTTATGATAAACCCTACGATTGAAAATACTAGTACATACAAAACCAAAGCAATTACAGTGTAAATAATAGTATCATTAATCGCGAACGTGAATCCTTTAACTTCTTCCTTTTTAAAGTTAAGCGACTTAATAATTATTATGAGTGATACAATACCCAGAATAGCTGCAAGCACATATATATATACATCTGCTCTTGCAAAAAATCCTCCTTGTGCCGTCTTAGGTACCCTGTTAACTACTTGATCAGTCAAAAACAAATATATACTGAGTAACAGCATTATAACTCCTAGCACGAAGTCATTCATAACTTTAATTACTTTCATCTTCGCCCCCTCCTTCCTTCCGTACTTCATCGTTTCACTTGACTTAAATAATATCTAACTTATCATTGTGTTTCATTGTTCATATTGTCGTATTTTTCATCTGATACAACGATAAATTCTACATATATTATAAAAAATTCAGTATTAACTAGCTATAGTACCGGAAATAAATTTTAGTCAAAATATATATTACCCATACTATAATTCGTATAATTCTCGTAAATTATACATAGTGATTTAAATATAGATAGCGCAATAATCTTATGTTTAAGTTTTGTTGATTATATTTTTACAACTAAAAAAAATCCCTAAGCAACAGCTTTTAGCTTGAGCTTAGGGGTGGTAGTATAGTTTTAAAAAATACTTTTTAGGCTTCCCATATAGAACTAATATCACGATAAAAATAAGTAGCAATAATATATATTGAAGAGTATTTGATAGATCTAGGATCATAACCAGTGTGCTCATAAACCTTTTTTAATCTATTTTGTAACGTATTTTTATGCATATGCAGACGCTCTGCTACAGCTGTGATAGAACCCTCTAAATCATAATATATTTCCAAAATAGCAATTATCTCAGCGATTTCACTTTGTGTGTATCCTTTAAATAATTCCTGTACATATTCTTGTTTTGAAATCACAGATATATCATCTAAAAAGATTTCTATATTAATATCATTATAAAATCTAATATCATGCTTGTGCGTCCTAACAGAGGACTGTACCGCTTTCAATGCCTTCTTGTATGAACTATGAGCCATTGTATAACGATTGTTCTGACTGTCTATACCTATTGTCAAGTGCATTTTAGAATTCGTCTCTATCGTCTTTTTGATTGTTTCAGCTAGCTCATACATCTTATCGTCGGGTCTCATAGTAACAGCGCATACCAAATAAGAAGATAACTTAAAAAACAAATTATCAGGGCTGGTCCTAACAATCATATTCTTAATCTTACGCTCAATCCTCTCAGAATCACGCAGATCGTCAATTGATCTGTTTTCCGGATAAAGTTCATCACAGGTTGAAATGACCATAATTCTCCTCGGAATTGTGATGTCTACATTAATAGCGAGCCCACGTTCAACAAAAAGCTTACTTATAGTCTTGTTTTCATCCATAAGCCATTCTGTTAGGAATCTGTTTTTAACACTTTCGACAATAGCTTGCTGTTCTTTTATATCAGAATCCAATACCAGTATTTCTGTCATTCTCTTTATTATCTGCCCGAATTTTGCTACTTCATGATAATCACCTGTAATTCCTATAACACCGATAATCTGATCATGTACAATTATAGGAAAATTAACACCTCTTTTGCTACCCTCATAATCATCATTTTCATAAACAATCAATTCACTTAAGTTTCTGTCAATTACCCTTTTAGCACCTTCATGAAAAGTATTCAGACGTTCCTCATCCGTACTTCCTATAATAATGCCTTCTTCATTAATAATATTTATTTTTTGATCTATAATACTATTTATTTGTGAAACGATCATCATCGCTTTGCTTTTTGATATACGCATTATTACCAACCTCCATATTTATTCCGTCATCAGTACGCCAATAAACATTCTTGAGCGTATTACTACTTATTATCTCTAGTACTACTAATGCCTAGTCAAGGTATCTACAATAGTAATACTATATATCGTCACTATTATGTTACTGTTCACTCGTTAGTCAGCGCGAGGTGTTTTACGCAAGTAAAACCCGAGAACTTCATGCGCCAAAGTGCTCTTTTTGCACTTTGTGTGCATAATTGTTGCTGTGAACGAGGTACGAGTGAACAGTAACACTATTATAACATATTATAACAACAATCGTATTTTTAGGCTATGAAACAGAGAATAAAATTTTTTTTAACATAACGAGAAACGCCCCGGGGGACGGGGCGCTTCTCTATGTTGGGGGAGCAATATATAGAAAGGGAACTGTGATGAAATTATCCTAATGTCCTTAGCTGTCAGTTCCCATGGTCGGTTAATTATGCAAAATATCGATTAAGCAATCCCTGAAATGCTTTTCCATGTCTAGCTTCATCCTTAGCCATCTCATGTACTGTGTCATGTATTGCATCAAGATTAGCTGCTTTCGCACGTGTAGCAAGATCTTTCTTACCCATACATGCGCCATTTTCAGCTTCAACTCTCATCTGAAGGTTTTTCTTGGTACTATCACTAACTACTTCGCCAAGAAGCTCTGCAAATTTAGAAGCATGCTCTGCCTCTTCCCATGCTGCCTTTTCATAGTATAGACCTATCTCTGGATAGCCTTCTCTATGTGCGGCTCTTGCCATAGCAAGATACATACCAACTTCTGTGCATTCACCCATGTAATTAGCTCTCAGGTCATTGATAATATCCTCGCTGACTCCCTTAGCTACTCCTACCACATGCTCATCAGCCCATGACATTTCTTCTGACTGTTCTGTAAATTTTTCCTTAGGTGCCTTACAAATCGGGCAGGCATCGGGTGCACTATCACCCTCATGAACATATCCACATACTTGACATACATACTTCTTCATTTATCAAATCTCCTTCTTACTTTATATTTATTATTATTCTATATTGATAACAGTTATTGTTATTAATATATACTATAATATAGCATTTGTCAATTGTTCTTTTGAATATTACTAAATTTTTAGTAAATTAGAGTGTTCTTAGTCATTTTGGTCAAAAAAAGAGCTTCCCATAATATCTTAATCCAGATATCACGTTTTGCTCTTATTGTGACCACACTGTTTGCTAGTTCAATCCTTCATATCATTGTTTTTGTTGCATATCGGACAAACTCCGAAAAAAAATGTGACATGGCCGTCAACCCTACCATCAAAACCGGTATTTGCAATAGCATTAATATGATCGATCGATTCCATCATAAGATCAATTACCCTCCCACAATCGTTACATATAAAATGATTATGGGGCACGGGGTTACCATCAAATCTATCGCTGCCATCGCGACAATTTATTTTAAGTATTTCACCTTGTTCTACAAGTAAACTCAGATTCCGATACACTGTACCCAAACTAATATTAGGATAAACTTCTCGAATACTCATATATACAGAGTCTGCAGTTGGATGTTCTTTAGTTTGTATTAAATACTCCTTAATTGCCACCCGTTGTCGGCTAAACTTCGTAACTGCCATACTCTTCACTCCTATACAACAGGACGGATTATCTTAAGATAAAGTCGTCATTAATAATAGTAATTATTATTATATTATAATAATGTGTATTAGTCAAGAGTAAACGCGCTCATTACTTTTTATTAGCAGGTTCGATGTTTATATTCTTACCTTTAATCTTTACCGACTTCATGGTTTGAACAACTGCTGGAGCATATTCCTTAGGTACTTCAACGAACGTATATTTATCATACATATCAATAGAACCTATAAGTTTACCAGGCATACCAGTCTCCCCTGCTATTGCACCAAGGATATCTCCTGGTCTGATCTTCTGATTTTTACCGAGATTGATAAAGAGCCTTACCATTCCTGCTTCTGCGCCTGTATCTCCAAAATCAGAATATCCCTTAGCTTCTTCTTCTTTATTAACCTCGTCACCCATTGACATCTTTAGAAAAGCTGCTGACATTTCCAATGAAGTATAGGATTCTTCATTAATTCGCTCTTCAACCAGGTTGATTAATTTAGTAAGATCCTCATTCTCAATAATGTTATGAATCTTATCTAGAATCTTCTCTGCCTTTACTGCAGCCACATCATTAATGGATGGAATCGGTTGTAGTTTGATCTTGGTATTGCAATACTTCATAATATCCCTAAGCTTGAACAGTTCCTTACCCACTACAAGTGCAAATGCCCTGCCTTCGCGACCAGCACGCCCTGTACGACCAATACGGTGTACATAATACTCATCGTCCTGTGGTATGTCATAATTAAATACAGCTTCTACATCATCTACATCAATTCCTCTTGCTGCAACATCTGTTGCTACCAGAATTTCAGTTTTGCCATTTCTAAAGCTGTTCATGACACGGTCTCTCTGCATCTGCTTCAGATCTCCATGAAGACCTTCTGCAAAATATCCCCTACCCTGCAGAGAGCTAGCGAGCTCATCTACCATTTTTTTGGTGTTACAGAAAATCAAGGATAATTTCGGATTATACATATCTAGCAATCTGCACAGAACTTCCTCTTTATTCTTATGGCTTACCTCATAATAATATTGCTCAATCTTCGGAACTGTTAGTTCCTTCTTAACCATACGGATAATTTCAGCACTATTTTGATAGGTTCTTGCTATATCCAATATAGGTCCAGGCATAGTTGCTGAAAATAAGGCAGTCTGACGATCCTTTGGAGCATCACTAAGAATAATCTCAATATCCTCACGAAAGCCCATGTTAAGCATCTCGTCTGCTTCATCGAGAACTACAAACTTAATATTATCAAGACGCACGGTTTTTCTTCTCATATGATCCATAACTCGTCCTGGTGTACCTATAATAATTTGCACTCCAGACTTAAGTGATCTAATCTGTTTTGATATCTCCTGTCCACCATAGACCGGCAATATCTTAATACCATGCATATAGCTTGCAAGCTTACGGAATTCCTCCGCCACCTGGATAGCCAATTCTCTGGTAGGACATAATACTATGGCCTGCAGTGTCTTGTCCTTTAGGTCAATTTTCTGTAGAAGTGGTATACCAAAAGCCGCTGTCTTACCAGTTCCGGTCTGCGCCTGGCCTACGATATCCCTACCTGCTAACATTGCAGGAATTGCTTTTGCCTGGATTGGGGACATTTCCTCAAATCCCATATCCTCCACTGCCCGAAGTACGTTCGGGTTTAGATCAATTTCATTAAATTTCGTTGTTTCCATTCAATATTTCCTTTCTATATTCATTATCATTATATTTCCCGCCAACTACTTTTCTTATGTATACTGCGCGGGAGCAGCATACGAATATCATAAAAAGAGTTTCACTTGCGAAACTCTAACGTCGAGTGCGGCCTGCTTGCAAAATACCTACGAATACATGCTTTATGTGTTCGTTATGCGTTGAGTGCGCCATCCAAAAGCGAACTATATTCGCTTTGAGGAGCATTTTTATTGAATAGGACAAACTTTCCAATTCATAAAAAAAGCTCTTAGTCTGCCTTGACCAAGAGCTGATACAAGTTAACATATATCATTTTGTGAAACAGATGCCTTGGGTAGTATACCATCATAAGGCTTTTCTTGTCAAGGGGATTAATTTCCGCGGGTTTTACGTG
>DATESP010000167.1:0-3030 GCA_035270645.1 Mobilitalea sp.
TATTCCGCTCAATTTCTTTGCCTTGCCTGGCCAGTTCATACAGTCTCTGACCATTAACCTTAATAGCTGAATACATTGGTGGAAGCTGATCATATTCACCAATATAGCCGTGAATAGCTTCCATAATCTCAGAAATCCCCACTGTTACCTCAGAGGTTTTTAATATCTGTCCGGTCAGATCCTGGGTATCTGTAACTATACCCAGCTTAAGTACTGCCTCATAGGTCTTAGCCTTGTCCGTGATTAGATCTACCAGCTTCGTAGCCTTACCCATACAGACGGGCAACACTCCTTCTGCCTCCGGATCTAAGGTCCCTGTATGACCAATTTTCTTCATTTTTAATATACCCCTCATTTTAGCAACTACATCATGAGAGGTATATCCTTTTTCCTTATATATATTAATTATTCCATTCACCAATTTAAAGTGCTCCTTATGCTTGCATGGCTTACTTCTTATATTAATTGAGCCTCGACATGCTTTACCAAATTATTGATAACATCATGGGCGGAGCCCTTCATAGAACAACCGGCCGCTTTGATATGTCCACCACCGCCGAAATACACAGCAATTCTGCTGACATTTACTTCTCCGTTGGACCTCATGCTTACCTTATACTCCTGAAGATCTGTTTCATAGATAAAGATTGCTACCTCAGTGCCCTTTGCAGCCCTGAGCTGATCAATAATTCCGTCCAAATCCGAATGGTCAGCACCATAAAAATCCAATGTCCTGCGATTAAGCATGGATATTATGACCTTGCCGTCCAACATAATAATACTTTCCATAAGACATCTACCTAAGAGCTGTGTCTGCATATATGTTCTGGAATAGAAGGATTCATCAATAATGTCAGAGAAATTAATTCCCTTGCTTATAAGCTTCCCTGCCGCCACCATAGTCTTCTCCGAAGTATTGGTATGCTTAAACACTCCGGTGTCGTGAATAATTCCTAAATATAAAGCTTCTGCTACTTCTTTTGTGATTCGGCTCTCCTCAAATAAATCAAATAGAACCTCACAGGTTGAGGAAGCATAATCCACCACATGGTTTACATCTGCAAATAAAGTATTGCTAATGTGGTGGTCAATATTGATAGACTTGGCTGCGGAGTTAAAGTACTTCTCTGCATTTCCAAGCCTATCGAGACTTCCACAATCCAAGGAAATGAACAAATCATATATCTCCTCAGAATCGTAGGAATGTTTAATATCTTCTGAACCATTTAGAATATTGAATTCATCACTAAAGGTTTCCAAATATACCTCAACCTTATCAATACCAAACTCGTCCATATTCTGCTTCAAGTATTGGTATAGAGCTGTGCAGGAGCCGACACAGTCGCCATCAGGCCTGATATGTCCAGCTATCGCAATTTTTCTCTTCCCAACTACTTCTGAATTTATTTTCTTAAGCGTCAATACACTCATTCATTCACGCTCCTTATCTTTTGTAATCCAATGATCAATCATTAGTTTCGTCGTCTCTGTCATCGTCGTCGCTGTCATCGTCATCGCTGTCATCGTCGTCGCTGTCATCATCTTCGCTCTCATCTTTATCTGCGGATTGCGAATTCATACTACGATTAACTTCGTTAATTAGTCTGGACATGTTAGCTCCATATTCTATGGAATCATCAATGATAAAGGTCAGTTCTGGCGTATTACGCAGATTTAATGATTTCGCTAATTGTCCGCGTAAAAATGCAGAGGCACTCTTTAAACCCTGGCGCGTTGATTTCTTAGACTCATCATCACCAAGCACACTTATAAACACCTTTGCTGTCTTTAAATCAGGTGCTACCTCGGCTGCAACGACAGTAGTCATGGGGTTAATTCTCGGGTCTTTAAGCTCCCGGCTGATTAGATTACTCAGCTCCTTCTGAACTTCTGCATTAATTCTAGTGTTTTTAATACTATTCTTTCTCATAAAAACCTCCATCATAGCTAAGATAGACTATATTATGACTATCGCTGTACCTCGGCCATAATATAGATTTCAACCTTATCGCCTTCAGCTACATCATTAAATTTATCAAATACTAGGCCACATTCATAACCAGTAGCTACTTCCTTGACATCATCAGTAAATCTCTTAAGTGACGCTAAGGTTCCGTCATAAATCAGAGAAGTTTTTCTATAGATTCTGGCTTTACTGCCTCTGACTATCTTACCGTCAATTACATAAGAACCTGCTATTGTACCGATACCAGAAGCCTTAAAGGTCTGACGAATATCAGCATGACCGATGATTCTCTCTTCAAATATAGGATCTAACATACCCTTCATCGCAGCTTCAATATCATCAATAGCATTATAAATAACACGGTATAGTTTCATATCGATCTTCTCACGATCAGCAGTTTCCTTTGCTGCATTATCGGGTTTTACATTAAATCCAATAATAATTGCATTGGAGGTACTTGCCAAGATAACGTCGGATTCATTGATTGCACCAACACCACCATGCAATACTCTTACTGCAACCTCAGAATTGCTAAGCTTAAGTAGACTCTGCTTCATCGCTTCAACAGAACCCTGAACATCCGCCTTAATAATCAAGTTCAATTCCTTAATATTACCTGCCTGAATCTGTGAGAACAGACCATCGAGGGATAATTTAGCCTTAGTGTCTGCTATCAGCTTTTCCTTGCCCTGTGAAATAAATGCTTCAGCAATCGTTCTAGCTTCTTTCTCGTTCTCTGTTGCAACAAAAATCTCACCTACATCAGGAACTTCGTTCAAACCAAGTATTTCTACAGGTGTAGAAGGCGCAGCTTCCTTAACTCTTCTTCCCTTGTGATCCATCATAGCACGGACTTTACCAAAAGACGCACCCACTGCTACATTGTCTCCAACATGAAGAGTACCCTTCTGTACCAAAATTGTAGCAACAGGACCTCTACCTTTATCCAGTTCAGCTTCAATGATTATACCTCTTGCCATACGGTTCGGGTTTGCTTTCAGTTCACCCATCTCTGATGTTAGAATTATCATTTCCAGAAGATGATCGATACCTTCCTTAGTATG
>DATESP010000168.1:0-4460 GCA_035270645.1 Mobilitalea sp.
GCCATAATTCCATAATATCCATTAGCAAAATATATGTTATTGAAATAATACTCCATGATATCCGGCTTGGAATATTTCTTCTCCAGCTCCTGTGCAATAAATATCTCCCGAATCTTTCTCTCATAGGTTACTTCATTAGTGAGGAATATATTCCTGGCAAGCTGTTGTGTTATGGTACTCGCCCCTTGCGTGATCTTACCCTTGTTTTTAATCAACGCGATGCCAGCCCTGATATTGGCAAGGTAATCCACGCCGTCATGTTGCATGAACTTCTTGTCCTCAGTAGATACGATGGCCTCCACGGCAATTACTGGAATATTCTCATAATCAATATAATATGAATCCTTCTCTGACCTTAAGGTTGAGATCAGACCTCCATCCGCATCATAAATAAGGCTAGTCTGAGCTGCTTTGAAGGTTTCAGGTGAAGAAGCACCGACTACCTTTTTAGCCTCCGACTGCATCTGAAATAATATCTTACCGTAGTTATGATAAAAATAGAATATACCTACTGTAATTGCAAGTAAAAAAAGAAGGAGTAAGAGCTTAAGGCCAAGCTTTATCACCTGACCCTTACTCCTGATATCCTTCTTATTAGTAATCTTATTATTAGTAATCTTATTCTTAGTAATCTTATTCTTAGTAATCTTATTCTTAGTAATCTTATTCTTAGTAATTTTCTTCCCTGTGATCTTCTTATTTTTATCCATACAGCCTCCGATATGGCTTGTTATATGACGTAAGCTTTCATGATTAAGAACAATCCAATAAAAGTATCATATTACAGTTTGGTCTTATCATCTCGCTTATTCCCATGTATATCTATTGTCTTATCCCTGCAGTCTTATTCCTGCTGTCTTGTTCCTGCAATCTTGTTCCTGCAGTCTTATTCCTATAGTCTTATTCCTGCAGTCTTATTCCTGCTATCTTATTCCTGCCCAGTTATATCTACATAATGATAGGGCAGCCCCATTTCCTCCAGCAACCTTCTCTCTCTTTTATGACAGCTGAACAAGAGGATCTGATTGCGGTTCGCTACCTTTAATATAGCAGCCTTAACGCGGTTCTCATCATATAATGCAAAGCTATCATCCAGAATTAACGGCATCTCATTCTTTCCAAGCAACAAGTCCGATACTGCCAGTCGTAGAGCAAAATATACTTGATCCATCGTACCGGCACTAAGCCTATCCAGTAGAACATAATCTCCCTTCCAACCCACCTTAACCTCTAGCTTCTCGTCTATCTTCAAATCCGTATATCTTTGTCCCGTAACCTCTCCGATGATTTCTGATACTGCAAGATTTAGCTGTTTTCCGAAGCTGTCGTGGATATCTACGGACAACCCCTGAATCGTATCTAAGGCAAGCTTCACTGCTTCAAGCTCCACAGCATCTTCCATCCGTCTTTGCTCCAGCTGTGTGTACTTATCTTTATTCTTAAGTAGTTGCAGCTCATTATCCTCCATCGTGGAAATCTCCCAACGAAGCTTTTCGATTTGCAGTTTACATTCGCTATATTGGCGGTTGCTTTCAGATTGTATTTGAGTGGTCTCTAGCTTCCTCTGTCTTATAATTTCCTGGAGCCTCTGAATTGAACCTTCGGTAAGCTCCTCCTCGGAAATGAACCGCTGCATATACTGCATAATAACATCCTGCAACTGGTCACTTCTGTCCTCGAGCTCGGTTTTGCGGTTATTAAGCTCCTCAAGCTGTTTCCTGCCATGTTCTAACACATAGGAGCTCCTTGTAAATCCTTCCTGTCTAAGATTAAGTTCTAGTATCGATGTAACCTGGTTTCTCTCTAATATTTCTTGTAATCTGTTATCCGCCTTAGAAAGCTGGCTTGTCAGTTCCTCAATTCTATTATCATATCTTCTATTCTCGCTTTTACTAATTTTTTGAAGAATTAAATTAAGTATCCCGCCGATAAGTAAGAATCCCGATGAGATTACAAGCTGCGCTGGGCGATCATTAATCAGTATAAACGTCACTAGGGCAAGCACAAAGGAAGGAAATAGGCTTATCATCATATTCTTCCTTATACCGGATCTTAAGGCTTCCACACTTTCCTTCTTAAGTTCCATCCTCTTTCGTTCATATTCAGGTAATGCTGTGCTCAAGCTTATGGCTTCCTTCAGATCCTCCTTCAGGGCACCCTCATTGCTGTATTCCTTCTCCTGGTAAAAAATCTTATTGCTCAGCTCCTCCATCTGGATCTTGATTGAAGTATTTTGCTTCGAAAGCTCCTTAAAGGCGCGATATTTTTCAAGAATTGCGGGAAGCTGCTCTATCTGTTCAACCACATCATTATCCATAGCAGCTGCCAATACCTCTCTATTTGCCTTAAGTTCCTCCTCCTCTGTAAGTAGCACTTGAAGCTTGAGGGTAAGCTCATCCATTCTTTCTTCCTTCTCTAAGCCCTCATCTATTTCAGACTGTAAATTCTCTAATAGGGTGACCTTCTGCGTAGCGTCCAGCACTTTTCTCTGTTCTATGAGGAAACTGACTGCCTTAGCCACATTGACCTCGTTACTTTTTGCAATCGAAAGATTTGTAATGTAATTACGCACTTGAGAGGCCAGTTCAGATTCAGTCTGAGCCTTCAGCTGTTCAATACTGATTGTATTCTTAAAGGTTGATTCTGTGAGACCCGGTAGTAGCTCACTAATTACACCTTCCTTTAGCTTTACTTCACGGCCTGTTTCCAGATCAAGAATTTTGAAGCTCTTATCGCTGGCATGAAAGCTCCTCTGTAAACGGTATTCCTTATCGTCTAACTTAATATCCATCTGGCCACTATATGCACCCGGATAATCCCAGGGCAGGTACCTCGTATAGATGTCCTCCTTCGAGGCAGCACCTCTTCCCCTCATACGCTCGATTCCAAATAGCATCCCCTTGATAAAGGTATGTAAAGTCGATTTACCTGCCTCATTTTCTCCATAAATCAAGTTAATGCCAGGCTTTAATTCAATTTCTCGGTTATGGAACTGTCCAAAATAATTCAGTTTCAGCTTTGTAAAAAGCATTTTCACACCATGTCTTTCCTATAAAAAATACCCAACAGATTTATACTAATGGATTTATATTAATAGCTTTTTTTGTAACTGTTTAGTGCCTTCACAATTACCTGCTTTACACGTTTCTAGCACCAAGCAGCGCCTCTATACCATAATATAATGCTTTCTTCGTTATCTGGTCCTGCTTTTCGCTCTCACGGATTCTCTGTATGAAGAGCCCAATCATGTTGTCCGCATTTTCACGATAAAGTGCATCAAAATCATAGTCAGGTACAGATTCATCCACCACTTCGAGAACATTACCAAGTGAATAGATGACCTGTTTATCAAAATGGATAGCCTCATCCCTTAGACCCTGGATGCAGAACTGGTAAATATGCTGCATTCCGTTCTGCTTGATGGCCTCAGCCACTTGATCCTTAAGTGACCCATTGGTCGTATCCTGAGTGATAGGTAAATTCAACCTCTTATATTGTCTTAAGGAGCTTGGAATAAAGTTTGCTACCGTCTGCCTCTTATCTTCTCCGGTTATCTCACCGAAGATGTAGCCCCGCTCCCCTGTCTCGTTCTTATCCAAGGGTTCTAAGGAGCCGGAATAAGCGATTTTGTTAGTAATCTTCTCCGGTTTGTGGATATGTCCGAGGGCAATATAGTCAAAACCGGAATCCATCAGCTTCCTCCGATTTATCGGAATATCCTTCTCATCGCCGCCGTGTGCCAGTAGGATATGAAGTCTGTCATTATGTTCCGGTCGGATAGCATCATATATGGGATCTGTGGTATCCCTGGTATGATAGCTGAAACCATATACTTCTGTATTAATATCCGGAAACTCGATGGTTTCCATCGTATCATTTATAAACATATGGACTCGCTCGTCCCATTCATAGCCTTGATAATTGGACCTGGCACCGATATAATCGTGGTTTCCTGCCATGATGACCACCTGCGCAGTCTCTAATTTACTGAAGTAGTAGTTAACCTCCTTAAGCTCTCGGACAAGAGGCTGCCTATGAAACAGATCTCCAGCTATCAGCAGAAGCTCAACCTTATTATCATTACAAGCAGTAATGACGTTTTGGAGGCTTTGCCAGATTTCCTTTTCCCTCTCTGATCCCCAGGGCATATTTGAATCTGGGACAGCACCCAGATGAACATCCGCAATATGTATGAATTTCATAAGCCCCTCCTTAGGTTTAATCTGTATCTGCTTATCATGATGAGTATAACATATTATCGTATAAGACTGCAATAAGTGGGTACGAACATTTATTCTGATTTGAGTTTTAGAGTTACTATTCACTCGTTAGTCAACGCGAGTTGTTTTACGCAAGTAAAGAAAGACTTTACCTTTCTTAACTTACCTGTCTGTATTTGATTATAGAGTTATGGAGGGTGGAGAAATTAATGATATTGAAGATACAGAGCTAATTCAAAC
>DATESP010000169.1:0-26283 GCA_035270645.1 Mobilitalea sp.
CTGGCCGGACATAATTCCCACTTTTTCTTCAACCGTTAATTGAGAAAGAAGTTCCTCAACAAATCTCATGATCGTTTCTTTGCTGCAATTCTCTGTTAATTTCGTTTTCTTTACTACGTCTCTCATTTTACAAACCTCCATTTTGATAATAGTAATTGAAACATCTATAAATATTATTAAACTATTGCTTGTTTCCTTGATTTATAATTATATCTACTTCCTCTTTGCATATTTTCTCATATCAATCACAACTGCTAATAAGATAACGAGACCCTTGACGATATACTGCCAATACATATTTACACCGATGAATGCAAGTCCGTAATTAATAACTGTGAAGATTAGAACACCTATTACTACACCACCAACACTGCCGATACCACCAGACATAGACACTCCGCCTACTACACAGGCTGCTATAGCGTCCATCTCATAAGCATTACCGGTTGTATTGGAAGCACTACCTATACGGCCTACCTCAAGAACGGCTGCAATGGAATATAGTACAGCCGCGCCGGCATATACCATAACTTGAATTAATACTACTTTAACACCGGATACCTTTGCTGCCTCGGGATTTCCACCGACTGCATACATGTATTTACCGAATTTGGTTTTATTCCATATAACCCATGTAATAATACAGATTGCAAAGGCAATTAATATAAGGTATGGAATCTGCATATTTCCTAATTTGACATATCCTGTTCCAATCTTAATCATTTTCTTTGAAATACCACCAATCGGTTGAGCACCATAGGGAGGCCTGTCAAAGTAGATAGAGGATGCACCGTACAATACTAGCTGCATCGATAGGGTTGCAATAATGGGAGGAACCTTAAGTACCGCTATGGATAAACCGGTTATGGTACCTAAAATAGCACATATTACAGCCACAACCAAAATAGGAATAATTAGAGGCAATTCTCCCAGATTAGGATACATTTTATAAGCATATTCTGCTTGTTGCATTAAAGAAGCTGAAACTACAGCTGCAAGTCCAATCATACGGCCTGTGGATAAATCAGTACCTCTTACTATTAGGACCATTCCTGCACCTAAGGCGATAATTATTCTGGTTGCTGATTGCGCGAAGATATTCTTAAAATTTGTAAACGATAAGAATTTAGGTTCGATTATCACTATTCCTATAAGCAGAGCAATCAGAACGATATAGATTATTTTGTCTACAATAAGACTTTTTACTACTGTTTTATATTTATTATTAACATTATTCACGCTATTTTCCTCCGATTCTAGATAAATTTAGATGAGGCTTCCATCAACTGAACCTGGGTTACATTCTTTGTATCATACAAACCTGATTGATTTCCGTTGCTCATTACCAGGATACGATCACTTATTCCAAGGAGCTCCGGCATTTCAGAACTGATTACAATAATACCCTTTCCCTCTTCTGCTAACTTATTCATTAATTGATATATCTCATATTTCGCCCCTACATCAACCCCCCTGGTAGGTTCGTCTAGTAAAAGTATATCGGGATTAGTCAATAACCATCTTCCGAATATAACCTTCTGTTGATTACCACCTGACAGATTACCAATTTTAGCTCTTGAGGTGGGGGTTTTAACATTAATTTTCTTAATCATATCTACGACTGTATCTCTCATTACTATATTACTTAAGAAGCCTTTCTTTTCATACCGAGCCAAATTTGCTATGGTCATATTAAAGGAAACACTTAAATCAGCGAAAATACCGTCAGTTCGTCGTTCTTCTGTTACAAGGGCGAACTTGTTTTTGAGAGCTTGGGTGGGTGAATTATTATTAATCTCTTTACCGTTAAGAAAAATCTTGCCCTCTCCCTTTTGTCTGATACCGAATAATGTCTCTAATACTTCTGTTCGCTTTGAGCCAACCAAACCGGATATTCCGAGAATTTCGCCTTTATGTAATTCAAAGCTTACATTGCGAAATGCCGGTGTCATGCTTGATAGATTTTCTACCTTCAGGAGAACTTCTCCTGGTTTAGTAGTCTTTTTTGGATATCTTTCTTTTAATTCTCTTCCAACCATCATCTTAATAATCATTTCTGTAGTAAGTTCATTAGCTGGTCTTGTATCAATCCATTTGCCATCCCGCATAATGGTTACATCATCGGATATACGGAGAATCTCCTCCATTTTATGGGATATATATATAATGCCTGTATTGTTTTCCTTCAGTTTCTTCAGTATCCGAAAGAGATGTTCTACTTCCTTCTCTGTTAAGGAAGAGGTAGGTTCATCCATTACAATAACCTTAGAGTCGTAGGATACTGCTTTTGCAATCTCTATCATCTGTCTTTGGGGAACCGATAAGGAACCTGCTTTTTCTCCTGGATCAACATCGATCCCAAGGTTCTCAAAGATACTCATCGTATCTTTATACATCTTTTTCCTGTCAACAAAACATCCCTTCATTGGAAATCGGCCAAGCCATACATTTTCCATTACGCTCCGGTCAAGAACCTGGTTTAATTCTTGATGAACCATGGATACATGGTTTGTAAGAGCTTGGGCAGGACTTTCAAAACTCACTTTTTTTCCATCCAGAACTATTTCTCCGCCGTCCAACGAATATATCCCATATAAGCATTTCATAAGAGTAGATTTACCTGCTCCGTTTTCACCCATTAAGGAGTGTACCGTTCCAGGACGGACATTTAAGCTGACATCATCCAATGCTTTTACACCGGGAAAATTCTTAGTTATATGACGCATTTCTAGAATATACTTATCTGCCATTCTCTTTCCTCTTTCCTCTTTCTGTTTGATTGTTGGTACTTCTATTTAAGTTATACGGAAAGGCAACTGCCTTTCCGTACATTTACCTTATCAAACTTCTTTCTGATTATTTCATATTGCTTTTTATCAAAAGTTATAATTCACAAAGAGCTATATTACTCTGCATAGGTTGCTTTAGCAACATCTAGGTTCTCAACAGTGATTGACTGATAAGGTACACGGATTGCCTTAGCTCCAGCTTCAAGTTCAAACTCGATGCCATCAGTAGCATCCCTGCCGTTCACAAGATTATCTGCCATCTTAACGATGACTTCACCCTGAGTTTTAGCATCCTGTAACACGGAACCCATCATTTCTCCACTTTCAATTCGATCAAGAACTTCAGGAAGAGCGTCGATACCAATGATAGGAATATACTGGGCACTCTCTGTACCTTCGTTATTATATCCGGCAGACTCTACGGACTGTAACGCACCCAATGCCATTGCGTCATTACCACAAACTACAAATTCAATTTCATTACCATATTTAGAAATCCATGCATCCATCTTGTCCTTAGCTTTTGCAGTGTCCCACATACCTGTGTCTTTTTCTAAAAGATCAACTTCGATACCAGCATCTACGATGGTAGTCTCTACGAAATTTGCTCTGGGCTGTGCCGCTGTATGACCTGGATCACCCATTAATATAATCATCTGAAGCTTTCCATCTCCATTCTTATCTGCCTCTGGATGAGCCTTCCAGTAATCAATGATCATTTGACCCTGAATGGATGCCCCATAATCACCACCGGTGGAGGTTACCTGATATGCTTTATCATAAGTAGCTAAGAGATCTTGGTCTGTAATCTCTTTGTTAAAGAAAATGATAGGTACGTTCCCAGCATCCTTTGCCTTCTGAATAAGCACCGGAGCTGCAGTAACATCTACTACTGAGATAGATACCGCTTTAGCTCCCTTTGCAAGCATGGTGTCAACCTGATTGTTCTGGGTGCCTTGATCATTTTGACCATCCTCAATATTGGTATCAAAAACACCTTTACTTGCATTTTTTATTGCCTTACCAATATAAGAATTGAAATTATCTGAAGACGAATAGATAGTCGCACCTAAGATAGCTAAATCCTTATTACTTTTATCTCCTGTGTCTTGTGATCCATCTGTGTTACCTTTACTACATCCAGCAAATAAAACCGTTGTCATTACTACACATAATAAAATGCTAAATATTTTTTTCATAATTTTCATTTCCTCCTGTTTTGATTATTAATGAATATAGTTGCCATTTTATGGAGTGATATACTTGATTACTGTATCTGTTGGGCATATGTCATATTCATCATATACATAATATAATGATTTTTAGTGATATTAACAACATTTCATCTTTGGATTAGAGGGGACATTCTTTGGATTTTATAAAAAAAGATAACTAACAGCGAAATGCATAGCACCCTTTTGTTAGTTATCTCCTATATAAAATTTCATATATTTCACTTTCATCTATAGCGGTACCATTTTTTATATATATCGTATCCCCTCCCACACTGTAATTTTTAGAGAGCATAGAGCTCAATACAAGGACGGCTATTCCCCGGGAGTTTAAAAAAAATATCATCTCTTTTGTAATAGTCAGCAGATTAATGTCCAAATCAGTAAATGGCTTAATGCAGACCACTAAATGCGGAGCATATAGATACCATTTGAGGTATGCCACTTCTTGAAGAATCCGTGGGTCAAGTTTTCTCAGCTTAACATGCAAATAATCTTCCAAATGAAAGGCTTCTATTAGAAAATCAAGGCTCCTCCTATATCTTTTCTTTAACCAGTAGAAAGGAACTTTATTAGATAAGGCAAGGCCCAGATTATCCTCCAAGGTCATATTGTAAAAGAGCGTATTTTCGTAAGGAGATTCAGAAATAAAGCAAATACCACTATCGACGGCCTGATGGATGCTATTAATATTTAATCTACAGCCACAGAGACTAATCTCTCCGGAGGAAGGCTTAATATACCCTTCGAGAAGCTTTAGAATATGTTCAAAGCTTTCATCATCCATAAAAAACAGATTAAGTATCTCACCTTCTTCTAACTTTAGGTTTAGGTTATGAATATAACTAGTTGAAACATTTTTAAATTCAAGTAGAGGAAGCTTGTTTTTAGTCTCAGTTCCTTGAATATATTTTTTTATAGTCGGCGAGCCAAAGGTTTTTGTGTTTTCCATCAGGATTGTATACAACTGACGGCTATTGTAGAAATCCGTATCAAATATACCTGTCGTTTTGCCCTCTTGAATCAGAAGAAAGCAATTGACCCATTCAAATACGATATTGTTAAAAGCCTCAATAATGATAAATGATACACCATATTTTGTGAGTTTTTTTATAAGCTCATGAATGTCTTCTAGGTCATTATTCAACAATTGGCCAGATATATGATTAAGTACTACCAGTTTTTTATCATCATAATATGCTTTTAATAATTCCATTACTATCTTCTCTTTTGTCGTAAGTGCTCCTATCGGCCGTTTTAGTGAAAAATCAAGAGAAAATTTCTTCATCATAGTTTGCAAATGGGATTTGTATTTTCTAGTAGATACCAGAGTATTTTCGTCTGCAAATAAGAATATATTTTCTTCAATGGATAGGTTATCAATGAGCTTGCTGTTCTTTTCAATTATAGTAGCATTTTTCTTAAAATAAATAAGGGCTTCCTCATAATTAGTCCTCTTATTTCCGACAAACACCTTTCCACCACATAATGATTGCTCTCCCCGAAATAATTCAATAAGACATTTTCGGTCAGTCACATTTCCAAATACAACACCTAAGACCTCACCTTTGCAGATCTGGAGATATAAATCTGTGAAAAGCGGATTGCCCCTAACTGTTATTTCACCTTCCTCAATTACGATAAGTTCTTCTTTCATATCCATACTCCTGATTATTCTTTACAATTGGTAATGTGATTCGTATATCGGTTCCAAAATCAAGAATACTAAATACATGGATTCCATAATTTTCACCAAATAATAGTCTTATCCTTCGAGATACATTAACTAGCGCGATGCCACCTTTTTTCTTGTTTTCCTCCCGAACTGTATATGTTAAAGATATCTGCTTTAATCTATTATTGAGCTCCTCTAGAGTACTGCCATCCATTCCAACACCATTATCCTTGATGGTTATTAACACCTTATTATCTGTCATTTCTAGTCGAACAACTATCTTTCCCTTATCAGCTCTTTTCTCTAATCCATGAAAAATAGCATTTTCAACAATAGGTTGAAGGGTAAGCTTAGGACACATAAGCTCTAAGATATCTTCACTTCCCGGTATCTCATATACCAGCTCGAGATTTTCGCCGAAACGGTACTGTTGAATCTTGAAGTAGCTATCGACATTTTCTAGTTCATCTGCTAGGGTTACTAAACTTCCAGTATCAGTAACAGAATACCGAAAGAAGGTAGATAATGCTTCTGTAATATCTGCAATATTATCCATACCCGCACTTAAGGCGTCTCCACGTATAGCTTCAAGAGTATTATAGAGAAAATGCGGATTTATCTGATTTTGGAGCGCAAGGAATTCAGATCTTCTCTTTGTTTCATGATTTATTTGCTGATCATTGAGCATCATATCAAAATGCTTAAGAACATCTTCCACTCCAGGATAGAGTTTCCCGGCATAATCCATATATTCGCGATATACCTGTCCTTTTACAAGCTTTTCTGATAGTATCCTACTTTGCTTTAAGGGACGAATAATCTCTATCCTAAATATATTTATTAATATAATCGGAATAATCAAAAGCACAAAGGTTAGTATTACTTTGGTTATGGCATAAATTCCTGTACTTTTACCTATAAAAAAAAGAAGCGCAAAGGTACTTACTATATATAAAATAATAACAACTACTAGTAATGCAATATTTTTTTCAATGTAAGTATATTTATGCTTCTTCATGAATATCCTCCTAACCATAAAGCTTCCTGAATTCACTAGGATTAACTCCAGTCTTTTTTTTGAAAAGCTTTGTAAAATATTTAATGTCTGAGTAACCAACGGCTATAGCAATATCCTCCACATTCATATCTGATTGTAACAGAAGTTGCTTTGCATTATTAATTCTGACCTTAGTGAGATAATCAATAAAATTTTCGCCAGTTTCCTTCTTAAATAACGAGGAAAAATAGGCTTGATTAAATCCAACCCTAGCGCCGACCTCCTCTAAAGTAATCGGATTGCTATAATTCTCGTTGATATACTGCTTGGCAAGACGAACAGGCTTAGTGTCTCTATTTTTCTTAATCTCCATGTATTTCTTAAATTCATCGTTAACCCATGCTTTTATCCAATCAAACATATTATCCAAGGTATAAAACCTTTTAAATTGCTGTCTAAATCGAATGGTGTCCTGAATACTATCTAGGTTCAAATAATGCTTAGCGCCAAATAAAATAATATCAATTAGCTCATTATAGCTATCAAAAATCAATTGACTGTGGTGTGCATGTCCTTTAAAGATCGTTTTTAACTCCTCCATCTCCCTAAGCATATTGTCAAGGTTTAGGGTTTCAAAATATGAAATAATACGATCCTTCATGGAGGTGGTTATAATATCATTGACCTCCTCCTTTGAGTCAATGCTCTTCTCATATTCTATTATATAGCTACCTTGATTGGAGAAACGGTCCCGAACAGCAGCCACAGCTTTATCCATATTCAATACAAGCTCTGATAAATACTCAGTAACTTCACCAAATCCAATGATAACATTGACCTTTTGAAATATATCCTTAAGGTTAGCAATATCTATTCTCATCTTATTTAGCTGTTTTTTAATAGAATATAAGTTCGGGTCATCTGTATTAATTAAGCAGATAATCTGCTCCTCCCATATCATAGTTATCAGTTCGATGCATTTAGGATCCAATTGTTCCCTTACCATACTCTGGATTTTTGTAAGTAACAAAGATATCATCTCACTGTTTTCTTCACCCTGTTCAAGGAAAGGTGAAATGATTGCAATAGTAAAAAAGCCATCTTTAAAATGGCTGTAATAATCCTTGTTTATGGTTTCTATATCATAATCAATAGAAAGGTTTACAGGACGTAATAATAGTTCGGTTAAAAAGTTTTTCTTGGCCTTTTCCCCAGATGTACGCAGCATGGTCTCCATTTCTTTTTTTGCTACATTATTCGATTGAATCGAAGTACTTTTTTCTATGATTTTAGTAAGTGTATTAACTAGTTCTTTCTTTTTAATTGGTTTTAGCAGATAATTCTCTACCCCATATTTAATTGCATTCTGCGCATATTCAAACTGGCTATAGCCACTAATTATAATAAAATAAACGTCTGGAAGGATTTTCTTTGTTCTACGAATCAATTCTATTCCGTCATATCCGGGCATTCGAATATCCGTAATAACAATATCTGGCTTAATATCCATAATCGCTTCCAAAGCTTTTTCACCATCATGTACTATTGCAGCCACCTCTAATCCTAGACTGTCCCAATTTACTAAATGCCGGATCAGCGTGCATACCTTTTTTTCATCATCTGCAATGATAACTTTTAACAATATAATCCTCCTTTCATATATGAAAAGTTTATTATAAACATGACACCCAATTACGAGAATTGTTCATATAATATTAATATTAACCAATATACTATATTTAATCTTATTCCTCGTGATCCTTACGATACTTCGCCAGAAGCAAATCCAACATCCGTCCATAGCTCTTAACACCGTCTACCTGGGCATTGGCCTTTAGATAGGTATCATTGACCTTATTCGATATCGTACTTACCACCGTATCTTCATATTTAGCCCAATATCGTGAATTAGCCCTTAAATCCCTCAAGACCCCATCAGAGTATTTAATTTTACGGTATAGATCGATATCCTGATTATATAATTCATTTCCTGATATAACGAGTGCTAGCATAGTACTGCTGTACTGTAATTCAGTATTACCCGAGCTCATTCCAGCCAAATAAGCAATATAATTAGCTTCGTCTTCCCTCATGAAGCCTCTCAGATGTGCCAGTTCATGCAGCATAGTGGCAGGTATCGAATAGTCTGGGACATCCACATTAACATTTGCTTCCATCGTAAATGGCATAAATATTCCGGTTATCTCCAAATAAGACATTAAAGAGGACATCAATACCGGCTTTGGCGCGCTGTAATGTCCGCTCAGTATTGTATATTCCTCGGATAACGTATCCATTGCTCGGTCTGCAATCCTAGCCAGCTTATATTTGCTTTCAGATAGCTTGAATACACCATCTTCATCTGTTTCTGGCAACATCTCACGAAGTGCATTCGCCTGGGTTGACAGGCTGTCCGTCAGCGCATAGAGCTCGTCTACCACGGATTCCTTTATCTCCAGCTTGGAATAATGACTAAAGGAATATCGGTAATAATTAATACCCGCCAGTACGGTAAATAGAAAGAATACTACACTACCTATGCAAAGTGCATTCAACAAACCCTTTATAATAACAGATAAACGCCTATCCTTCTCTCGTAGGATATGTGTTATAAACAGTATAATAAAGAGAAGCAGAAGAAGTGGAAGTGCAAAAATCAAAAGCTCTGCAAGGGATATCGGTATTAACCCAGTTATCATGGATATCGCCTGGGAAAACCATTTATAGATATGAAGAGCAAATATCTGCTCAGCAAAATAGCTGCTATTCTTAGCAAGAATTATCAGTACCAAGGATACCGGAAATAATATTAACAGATATATCCGTTTTAGTTTTAATACACTCTTCATCCTCATGACCCCCCATTTAGTGAAATATGCATTTACCTCTCCTCTTTAATAGTAGCATGTTCTCAAATCTCTCGCAACATATAGTACATGAATACACTAGTAGATGCTTACCAAAAAAGGGGGCTCCCACTTGGGAATCCTGCCTTTACCATATATATAGGCTGGACATCCAAATAGAACTACCCCTTTTTTGGTAATCTTCGTACCGCTTCCTGATAGGAATGATCTATCATATCAAGTACCATTGCCTCATCCAGGCCCCTGTTCAGATAGATTGTATTCTTATAACGTCTCTGTCGGTCAGGGCAGTGATAACCTGGAATCACGATATCCGGGTAGCTCTTACGGTAAAATTCTGCCAGCATAGGTTCACATCTAACTGTAATCTTCTCATCATCTGGATACCACTCGAGAAATAATCGATTACCGACCTTGAAACATATAGGAAATGGTCCAAAGGGGCAATCCTTAAATGCTCGGGCCTTAGCTAAACAATATTTACTGATAGTGTCATAGGTCATCATATGCATACCCCTTAATATTAATAAAATTGTGTTCATTGATAAGCGTAGCTATTCAAAAATGTCAGCTTCGCAGACATTTTATGAATCATGTATTAAACAAAATGACTACAACCTTCGTTGTAGCCATTTGAAATAGAATCGAGGTGACAAGATTTGAACTTGCGACCTCTACGTCCCTAACGTAGCGCTCTAGCCAAGCTGAGCCACACCTCGATATATGATTGTATCCTTAATAAAAAAAGGATGACAAAGCTGTTGAGGGGAGTCGGACCCCCGACCTCTTCATTACCAATGAAGTGCTCTACCACTGAGCTACAACAGCATATTTAATGATTGATCTATATCTCCTGGGAGATTGGTTTATATCTCCGGGGAGATTGGTTTATATCTCCTGGGAGATTGATCTATATCTCCCTTAGGACCCGATTTAACTTCGTCTTTATCCTTGTCAATGCGTTGTCGATAGCCTTAGGTTCTTTTCCAAGAACTTCAGCAATCTGTATATATTTTATATCCTGCATGTATAAGTTTAAAACCCGTTTTTCCAAGTCGCTCAGACGCCTTACAAGTTCATATTCTATCATACTGGTATTCTCTTTGTCAATAACTAATTCCTCAGGATTTGATACGTTTTTTTGATAGATTGTGTCAACCAAGGTCTCTTTGTCATCATTATCCCCGGACTCGCCATATGCAGGTGCATAGAGAGAAATATATGTATTCAATGGAATGTTCTTTTTACGATTGGAAGCTTTGATTGCACTATAAATCTGTCTGGATATACACAGATCTGCAAAATTAAAAAACGAATTTTGTCTTTCTTGGTTGAAATCCCTGATAGCCTTATAAAGACCAATCATACCCTCCTGAATCAAATCATCCTTATCTCCACCAATCAAAAAAAGAGTTTTAGCCTTATTTCTTACAAGATATTTGTATTTTTCCAGAAGATAATCGACTGCTTGCTCGTCCCCCTCCTGGATTCTTGCAAGAATTGTTTCATCCATTAATGCATCATATTTCCTCAAAGTATTAATGACTGGTGCCCTCCTTTCTTGGCAGAGATCTAGGAAGCAATGTTGGCCGGTATAATCCTATGCCAGCATTACTACCCCTTGATACCCTTGCTATCAATAACTATCCCTAGCTATTCTGTCTCTCGCTATCGCTATTTATCCTATTCTCTGTCTAACGATCTCATATGTTAAAACACCCATTGCGACAGAGGCATTCAACGAATCCACCTTGCCGTACATAGGTATCTTTGCGGCATAATCACATTTTTCCTTAACAAGCCTGCCTACTCCCTCACCCTCACTACCAATTACTAGTCCAATCGGCCCCTTCAGGTTTATGGAATACATCAGGTCGCCCTCCATGTCAGCGCAGACGAACCATAGTCCTTTTTCCTTCAGCTCAGTAATAGTAGTGGACAGATTGGTCACCTTGGCAACCGGCAGATAGTTGATGGCTCCGGCGGAGGTCCTAGCAACTGTTGCAGTTAAGCCTACTGCACGTCGCTTTGGTATAATGACTCCATGTGCTCCTGCTTGATGCGCAGTTCTAATAATCGCACCGAGATTGTGCGGATCTTCTATATTATCAAGCAGAATAATAAAGGGGGGTTCGCCCTTCTCCTCTGCTGCTTTTAATATATCATCTACCTCTGCGTATTCATATGCAGCTGCATAGACAATAATACCCTGATGTTTTCCAGTAGTAGACATCTGGTCAAGACGCTCCTTCTGTACATAGGATATAATAGCATCTGTTTTCTTTGCCTCCCTAAGGATTGACTTAACGGGTCCATCCTGGCAGCCATCAAGTACATATACCTTATCAATGGTCTTACCTGCCCTGAATGCTTCCATAACTGGGTTACGGCCTTCTATCGTAAATTCCTCGTATCTCATAAACACCTAACCTCTCTAAAATAAATGTGCTTCATCATGAAGTTAATCCCTCTGCAGAACATAAAACATTAAAACACATCTCCATATTTGATGGACGATTATGTTCTCACTCTGTTCAAATAGTTGGACTATTCATAGTAATGAAATAACCTATTATGCCTGATACATCTCTTTATAGTATTTCTGGTAGTCACCCTTCGTTACATGCTCCATCCATTCTGCATTATTCAGATACCACTCAATGGTTAGTTTTATACCTTTATTGAACATTGTCTCAGGCTCCCATCCAAGCTCAGCCTTAATTTTATCCGGAGCAATCGCATAACGGAAATCATGACCCTTACGATCCTCTACATAAGTAATTAAATCATGAGAAATATGTTCCCTCCTTGGATCCTCAATGGGCAATATCTCTAATATGGTATCGATAATAGTAGTAACTATCTCAATATTCGTCTTCTCATTATGTCCACCAACATTGTATACCTCACCAATTTTACCACCTTCTGCTACCAAGTCAATTGCCTTGGCATGGTCTATTACATAGAGCCAGTCCCTAATATTTAGTCCTGTACCATAGACAGGAAGATTCTTTCCCTCCAGAGCATTATTGATCATCAGAGGAATAAGCTTCTCAGGAAACTGAAAGGGTCCGTAGTTGTTACTACACCTGGTTATATTAGCAGGAAAATTAAATGTGTCAATATAGGATTTTACTAGAAAATCTGCTGAGGCCTTACTTGCAGAATAGGGGCTATGAGGGTTAAGCGGTGTTGTCTCATAAAAATATCCTTCCCCGCTTTCCAAGGCACCATACACCTCATCGGTGGATACCTGTACATATTTCCTATCGGAAAGATACCCCTCCTCTTGCTCCCAAGCTAGCTTAGCTGCATTTAAAAGATTTAAAGTACCTAAGACATTGGTGTTGACAAACACCTCTGGATTACGGATGCTGCGATCCACGTGACTCTCAGCAGCAAAGTGTATTACGCGGTCTATGTTATGTGTTTCAAAAATATTAAGAACTGCGTCCTTATCCCTGATGTCTGCCATAATAAATTCATAATTAGTATAGTCCTCTATATCCTTTAGATTTTCAAGATTTCCTGCATAGGTTAGACAATCCACATTAATTATTTTTATTTCCTCTTTATATTTATTTAACATATATAATATAAAGTTTGATCCAATAAAACCAGCACCTCCGGTTACAAGATATGTCTTCATACCTTCTCCTCCCAACATATATTAATTTTAATTGCCTTATTTCTTAGCATGCTTATTACATGGAACACAAGATTTTAGCTTTCACCTTTACTTATAATATTAACATTTGATTGTCCTTAAAATATTCCCGCAGAGCTTCCTTCCATTCCTTCATATAATAGTCATGTCGTAATCTAAGTTCTCTATTAACAAGTACTGAGTACCTCGGCCTTTTCGCAGGTGTAACATACTCTATGGTAGATATCGCCTCGATCGGAACCTCCTTACCAGCCATACGAAAAATCATTACTGCAAAATCGTACCAGTTAGTCTCACCCTCGCAGGTGGTATGGTAAATTCCATAGCTATCCGTCTCCATAAGGAAAATGATAACCCTAGCGAGCTCCAGAGAACTGGTCGGTGTCATATACTGGTCAGATACAACTCTGAGCTTATTACCAGCTTCTGCAAGACGAAGCATAGTCCTCACAAAATTCTTTCCCTCTCCATACACCCCAGCCGTCCTTAGAACAAATACCTTCGAGCAGTTTTCAATCACAAAGCTCTCACCCTCAAGCTTCGTCCTTCCATAGACACTAATCGGGTTTGTAGCATCGCACTCTACATATGGCCTCTCTGCCAAACCATCATAGACATAATCCGTAGAGATATGAACCAGCTTTGCTCCACATTTTTCTGCTGCTAAAGCAAGATATTTCGGACCTAATGCGTTGACTCGATAGGCTCTATCCTGTTCACTTTCACACAAGTCTACTGCAGTCATGGCTGCTGTATTGATTATTATATCAGGCCTGGTATTAGCAATTACTTGATTCACCACAGTTTCATCCGTTATATCCAAGGCTTGTACTGTACCATCCTCCGAGGCTGATGAACCTGTATAGATAACCTGGTATTCCTCTCTCTGCGAAAGAAGGCTCTTCAAAACCCGTCCTAGCTGACCTGATGCTCCCGTAATTAGTATCCGCTTCATATTCATCTCCTAAGGCTGAGTGCGAGTAGGTGTACCAGCGCACCCCAACTACTTATATATAAAATTTCGTATTATTGTTCTTAAATCCTGTATGTAGCTTGTCCTTCTCAGATATAATCGGCTGCACACTGCTGTCAATTGGCCATGTTATAGCGATATCCGGATCATTCCAAGGGATTCCTCCCTCGTCCTCTGGATGATAAAAGTCCGTGCACAGATAAGTAAATACTGCCTCTTCTGACAAGACAAGAAATCCATGAGCAAAGCCCTCTGGAACATAGAACATACTCCGATTGGCCTCTGAAAGAGTAACTCCACACCAATTACCATAGGTGGGTGAATCTCCTCTGAGATCTACTGCCACATCAAAAACCTCTCCCTCAAGGACCCGTACTAACTTCCCCTGGGGATGTTCTTTCTGAAAATGTAGACCGCGAAGTACATGCTTGCTTGACTTTGATTGATTATGTTGGACAAATGGCTTATCTATTCCTGCCTCTTTAAAATCAGCAAAATGATAGGTCTCCATAAAATAGCCACGTTCATCGCCAAATACCTTAGGTTCAATCAGAAATAGTCCCTTAATATCCAATTCCTTGAAATTAAAATTCCCCATAATAGTATATATTCCTTTCATAACCTTTCTTCTATAGTCCGTTTGCGATATCAATTAGATATCTACCATATTCCGTCATCTTCATACTCTCAGCTAAGGAAAGCAACTGGGCGCGATCAATGAAAGACTGTTTGAATGCTATTTCCTCTATACATGAAACATAGAGCCCCTGCCTTTTTTGAATAGAAGCCACATAATTAGAGGCATCCAGCAGAGAATCGTGGTTACCTGTATCCAGCCAGGCCATACCCCTACCTAGATTCTCAACCTTTAGCTTCCCTCTTCTTAAATATACATTATTAACTTCCGTAATTTCCAGTTCACCACGTTCGGAGGGTTTGATATTCTTCGCAATATCTACAACCTCGTTATCGTAGAAATATAATCCTGGTACAGCATAATTGGATTTTGGATGTTCCGGCTTTTCCTCTATTAATGTTGCATTTCCGTCCTCATCAAAGGAAACTACTCCATATGAACTGGCATCTTTCACATAATAACCGAAAATCGTAGCTCCCGATTCTCTCTCTGTGGCCTTATGTAGAATTTCAGTAAGCCCTTTGCCATAGAAAATATTATCCCCCAGTACTAAAGCAACACTGTCTTCTCCAATAAATTCTTCGCCAATAATGAATGCCTCTGCAAGCCCTTTAGGCTTACTTTGAATTTTATATGAAACAGATAGTCCGAGTTGGCTTCCATCTCCGAACAATTCCTGAAATGTAGCAGTGTCTCTCGGTGTAGAGATAATCAGAATCTCTCTGATTCCTGCAAGCATCAATACGGATAATGGATAATAAATCATTGGTTTATCATAAACAGGTAGAATTTGTTTGGAGATTGCCCTTGTAATCGGATATAGTCTTGTCCCAAGTCCACCAGCCAATATAATTCCTTTCATGAAATGTCCTCCTTTTTTGTAATTACATATATCCTCATAACCATTTATAGTATAATCAATCCGTATTTAAAATACAATTCCTTTTTGCTTAGTAGAACAAACTATTTGTACCCACAACACTACATAATATTACAGCTCATAACAATGAGATGACTTTCGTCATCTCGTTAGTCAAGAATCTCGATATTCGCATTCCTTTCTCTACTCCGCTATGTAAAACTACGGCTTTAGCTTATCATTCCTCCTAGCATCCCACTAAGACTGCTTATGATGAAAACAACGAGAAAATTACCCATGGGTAAAGGAGAAACCCTGTTCATCAGAATAGATACAAGCATTAATACAACGAAATAGAATACTCCCATAATTAATCCCCAAAGGAATTTCTTTTGCTCTGCCTTCTTTCCCATAAAGAATCCACCGGAAAAGGCGGAAATAATATAAACGAAATTAATTCCTCCGCTAATTACCCCACTTGACAAATCCAGCATTAACATCAGAAAGGATAGAAGCAGCAATATAAATGCAGTAATAATATAGGATAACAAAAGTCCCTCAAGCAGATATATAATTTTAGTATTTTGACGGAATGCCTTATCCATTTGACACCTCCAAGCCACTTATACTATTATATATATTCTACTTTTCAGATATTATGCGTATGCCTGTCAGGTTTGTCAACTTACCGTAGTAAACCTCATGTAAAAAACCATATTCCCTCTACTCCGGTAACAGACCATCTACAGAATAAGTACAAGCGGCATCCCATAAAAGCCATTCTTGATAATTTGCGCCATATACTCCGTTAATCTGTTCTCGAAGCTCTGGACCTCCGTATTCCATATGCTTCTTTACCCAGGTGGCAGTAAAATCCTGCAGCCAAGGTCTGACGATAGCCCTGTGCTCACCATCAGGAATCTGTTCTAATTTTGTCCTCGATGCAGTCAGCACCTTACGTACTATTTTTAAAGGCTCAAGATCCGGATATTCAACTCCGTAATTTCCCTCTCCGAAATGGGATGGGTATATCATAGGACAGATGTAATCTAGATACTTAGCCATTTCCATATAATTCTGCCCAACTAAACCTGCATCTATGCTACTACTGATAATAGTCCCATATACATCTGCTGATACAAAGATTCCAAGGGGTTTCAGCTTTTCATACGCATATTTTGTAAACTCTATGATAATATCTTCCTTAGTCTTAGTCTCGGCTTCATCACCAAAATCCACCTCTGACATCCCGCCACCTGTGGAAAAACGGATATAATCAAATTGCACCTCATTAAATCCAATAACAGCAGTCTGGGATGCAACCTCTACTAAATACTCCCATACCTCACGATTATAAGGATTAATCCAGCATTCGCCCTTATTGTCACGATAAATTGATCCGTCTTTATTCTTAAGTGCCAGCTCGTGCCTGTGATCAGCCAGATAAGGATCCTTGAAGGCAACTACCCTGGCTATCACATAGATATCGTGCTCCTTCAGCGTCTTAAGTAGCCCCTCCATATCAGGAATTGTATTTGTAATGGCACCGATTTCCTTAGCCAACTTGCTGTCCATCGCATAGGTAATCTTACCATTATCGTCCTTAACATCGATGACCATAGCATTAATCTCAGTGGTATCAGCAACCTTTAACAATTCTTCCAAATTGTCCTTCCCTGCTGCCGTCGCGGTAACATAAATCCCTTTTGCCTTTAAAGGAATCCGTTTGTCCCATTCTTCTATAATCCTCTGACTAGGCTTAACGTATATTTTCTCACCCTCGGTGGTTTCACCTGGAGTCACCTCATTCCCAGGTCCCTCGTTTTGCACCAGCTCCTGCCCGTTATCAGGCTGGGTATCCTGTGTACCAACATTATTCCCCTCGTCCATAGCCTGATCATCTAATACCTGATTCTGACTTCCTGGGCGCTTAATCCCTCCGGGGTTTTCTATTTCGACCTGTAGTTTTATCGCATAGTAAGACCCAACTCCCAAGCTAGAGGCGAGTAAAACGACCAGGAGTATTTTGAAAGCTATACCTCGTCCTCTTCTTCCTCTTCTGTTGTAAGATTTGTCATAATCTATATACATATTGATACTATTTCTCTTTTTCATGTGTTCATACTCCATCTATTCTGACAGTGAATTCATTGAACATATATTTATGTTGTTTTATCTTATTATATATCTACTAATATCTATCATATAGTCCAAACTCATGTTAGTCAAGCAATTCACTTAAGTCACCTTCCTAATTGATTCTGAATTTTGTTCATAATTCTAACAATATCAGGATCAAATCTCTTGCCAGAAGCATCATTGATGGCTTTTATACTTTTTTCGTGTGCAGTCTCTAAATATGTGGAGTTTTCTGCCAGAAAATCATCATATGCTTCAGCAACAGATACTATCCTTGAGCTCAGTGGTATGCCCTTTCCTGAGACTCCATCCAAAGATCCGGTTCCATCCCAGTATCTATGATGATACTCTGCAATATCGATAGCCACCTTAAGAAACAAATTGTCTTCATTATAGGAATATATTTCTTTTAAAGTGTTTATCTCAATCCCATGCAGTCCAGAAGCAATTCCGATAACCTCAATAAAACTAGTGTTTATATTCTCTGTATTATCATGCGACAGCTGCATGCTCATTGCTAGAAGTCTGCTATTCTTTCCAACATTTTTCAAATGTTCAGCTTTTAAGTGATCCTTACCAATAAAAAACCTAGCTAGTGCATACAACAGATTTTTCTGCCCAACATATATCTTTTGGGCCTGATCATTAATTACTTGATACAATTTTTTATTATATTGAGCAAGCTCCTGTTGCATTCGGTATATCTTCAAATGAGTATTAATACGAAGTGTCACCTCTTCAGCTTCATAGGGTTTTGATATATAATCTACAGCACCTATTTTAAGGCCTTTAATCTTATCCTCTGAGGAACATAGCCCTGAGATGAAAATAATAGGTATATCTCTGGTGGATACATTTTTCTTAAGCATTGTACATAGTTCAAATCCATCCACTTCAGGCATCGACACATCTAGAAGAATAAGTTGTGGAGCAAGAGCTTCAATTGCACTCATCGCCTCTCTTGCACTATTAACTGGTCTTGCTATATACCCAACGTCCCTAATAATTTCAGTTAGCATGACCAGATTTGCATTAATATCATCTACAACCAGAATATTGGGCACTGCATAAGTCATTGCTTCCACAATATCACCTCCGATATTAGTAATTCCAGTTCTTTCACCTCATTTATTGAGGTCTCATGATCCTCTTTTCGAACCAAAATAACCAATCCTAATGCTTTGTTTTTCAACTTCTTATTATTCTCCGGCATTAAACTCTTAAGAAATACAGCTGTTTCCTCAGCCTTATCCCAATTTTCCACCTCAATGCATATTAACAATTTTTCTATAGCATCTCTGATAACATTACTTATACTCTTCTCATTTGCTATACCTATAGAGCTGTTATTAAAGTGCTCTACTTTTAAAGTCTGATCTACTACATCCTGTTCATATACGCTATTCTTAAAATATTTGCTTTCAATAATATTCTGATCTAGTTCTTCTTCGTTATGAACTCTAAGATTATATCTATCATAATTATCTGATGAGACAACAGACTCCTCTTTTATTCCAAGACGTACAGTAAAAGAAAATGTACTACCCTTATTTTTTTCACTGTCAACATTGATTTCCCCATGCATAGCTTCTACTAACATTTTACAGATAGACAATCCTAGTCCAGTACCTCCGAATCTTCTTGTAATAGAACTGTCCACCTGCGAAAAGCTTAAGAAGAGTTTCTCCCTCTCCTCAATACTGATACCTATCCCTGTATCCATCACCATAAATAAAAGTTCAATCTCATCTTCAGTTTGAATTGTCTTCACTACCTCCAAGGTAATCTTACCGATTGATGTGAACTTTACTGCATTAGAAAGCAGGTTATTTATAACCTGTCCCAGCCTCAATTCATCCCCAATTACTACACTCGGAATATCAATAGCTATATATATGAGTAAACTTAAACCCTTTTCATTAATTTGACTTATATTCAGCTCAACCATCCCATCAATTAGTCCTCTTAGATTAAACTCTCTTCGCTCTAGAACTAGTTTGTTACTACCCATCTTAGCAAAGTCTAAAAGGTTATTAATTAACGTATTCATATTATCACAGCAACGGTGTATGATATTTAAGGCCTCCACTTGCTTCGGCATTAACTCAGTCTCAAGAAGGTTTTCCGTTAGACCCTTTATACCGTTTACGGGTGTCTTTAGCTCATGAGAAACATTTGCAAGAAGCTCACTTTTTGTCATAGTGAAGGTCTCAAGGTCTTTTCTTACCGATTTCAGGTCACCTAACACTATCTTTCTCTCTGTTATATCAGTCGCTAGGCAGACACCAAGAAATGGCTTGGTTCTTTCATTAATTATTATCCTAAGTTCAACAATAAAACAGGTTTGGTTCTTTCTGTAGGCTACCGTCTCTGCCGCCTGCTTCTCATATTTCATATTAATGACCATCCGATTATTGATCAATTTGACCGCTTTTTGAAAAATCTCTGTAATCTTTATCTTGTATATATCCCTATTATATCCCAAATTCTCTCTTGCAGCTGGATTACAGTCAATGATTTGACCTAGCTTATCAAAAAACAAAATAATAATCTGACTATGCTCCATTATAAGATTATACTTATTGTGTAGCTGTCCAAGATTAAGCTTAATCATTTTCCCGCCCTCCAAAAAAACAAAACATTTCCATAATCTTCATAACAATTACATCATTCAATGAAATAATTGTCAATAATTATTTAGTAATAAAGCTTTGTTGTTCGATTTTTATCGATTTTTTATCGGCATATAAAAATTTTTCTGTTTTATACAAATAAATCTATTTTACCCTTTTCGTGTGTAAATCTATTTTTCCCTTTTCGTGTTGACATAAGGTTAATTTCATAATATAATGATTTTCAAGTAAAAACTCTACATTATAACTATTCGTGCTATCACTTCACTATTGTTGAGATGCCATGCAAAGGCACCAAGGAGGTAATATGAATTTTAATGTTCGTTTAAGGCAGCTCCGGCAAAAGAGCAAACTTACACAAAGCGAATTAGCTGATATCTTAGGTTTAAAACCTACAGCCATCTCTAATTATGAGTCCCAAAGGAATGAACCATCCTTCGGTAAATTAATCGCATTATCAAAGTATTTTGATGTCTCCTGCGATTACCTCTTGGGCGTCACCGATGCTTATCTGCCAATAGGTGGAGAAGTGTTGGATAAGGATATTGTTGATTTTTTTGATTTGTATCAACAGCTATCACCAGAGGGTTTGATGGAATTAAAAAATTACGTTAATTATCTGCTATATAAGCACAAAAACTTATAACTATCATTCTTCCAGACATAATGCTGCCCCTGGCATCTCCAGTAATCGAAGAAGCTTGGAATGAGCTCCCTCATATATTAATTTATATTTTATAAATTTAAATGGCCCATTTTCGACTTTCTTAATAAACGAATTATGCTTTAGAACTCCAATAATTTGATTAATACACCGCTTATAGAAGTGCACTCTCTCCGTCTAAACAAATATGGCTTCCAAGTGAAATGTAGCCTAATACTAGACAATCTCGCTTAGTATCTGGTGTTTTCTTCACAGGAAGCCCTAATAAATATTATATATGCAGTTCTGATTATACATTTACTCCACAGCATTTCTTATACTTCTTACCGCTACCGCACGGACATGGATCATTCCGTCCAACTTTCTTCTCTTTCACGATTGTGCTGGAATTCTTCTGCTCTTTATAAAGCTCTTTTCTGCGTTCAGCTGTCAGGAGAGGTTCCCATTCCTCTAGCTCATATAACCAGTCCGCTTTTGCAGCAACCATATGGTAATAAAGCTTCTCTTTATCAAAGGTTAGGCTCACCACTGTATCCTTGTCCATCTCTTCAATCGGATTCTCAACCACAAGACTGTCATTGATTCCATCCAAGAAGCCAACAAAGTAGTTCAACTCCATACCAAGCTCCTTGGCAAGTTCCTCTACACTATTCTTCCAAACTTTATCGGTGTCAGAAAGCAGCTTAATATAGACTTCCTTCTCCATATTAAAGTAATTAGCCCAGAATAATTGGCCGGAACGATTATTCATATCGTGTCCATATGCAAAATCTCTCCACTCTTGTAATAAGCTCATAGTCTCATCCTTCCTCGTTATATACTTCTCTGTAATACTTTCATATACATATTGACGTGTTAACCGCCTACCGTAAACAGTATAACATCTCATTGTCAATTTTCCAATATAAAAATATCTTACCAAAGTAAATATTAAATGTATAAAATCAGTAATACTGTATCATAATAGTAATATCCTAATACGTAACAAAGAAGTTACGTTGGAGGATGTTAATGCGTATGCTCTTTCATAATTGGACTCCCCCTCCAATTATGATCACAAATGAGAAGTTTAAATACTTATCCTCCCCTTTTTAGCAACAGCCCATCACAATGGCGTGATGGGCTGTTTGCTTACATGCAAAATCGTAGTATGTTGTTTACTGTATATATGGAATTGTTTACCTCCATGGCAATTGAACTGACCCATTTATGGATGACAATGTCCGGATAGGTAGCTAAATATGAAGTAATGGTAATATTATAGCCGCTTTCCGTATAGCTACTCCTCGTATATTCCGTCATGCTTCCTACACTTTTATATCCTCCTAATTCCCGTACAAATTAAGAGATAAAATTCCAGATTCTTCAGCTGCTACATCTATCGTGTATGTACCTTTCTTCAATGTCATTTCAGCATTTCCTGAACCACCACTTTTAAGAGTAGCTATTGTTTTACCTTTTTTATCTTTAATCTTAGTTTCAGGTTGATTATAATCACTACTGTAGGGTGTAATATATGAATCAATATAATATTGCCCTTCCTTTGGTACAGTAATCGTGAAGGTGTATGTTTTATCTTTTGTTACCGCTACATCTGTTCTCCCATAATTCTCGTCCGCCACATAATTTATTTTTCCGCCTGTGTTCTTATAAGTAGTAATTTTCATAATACCATTTAAGTTTGTTTTTGCCTTGAAATTAACTTTATAAGTACCTTTCGATAATTTTACACCAGTATTGATTGTATAAATATAATCCTCTTTCTCAGAAATCTCACTCCATCTTTTTTCTTTCGATTTTACTGGCTTAATCGTTTTTATTTTCTTACCATCAGAGTTTGTAATTATTACTGAATATGTGATAACATCTTGATAGTAAAAAGAAGTTGTTCCTGCTGGAACAGTTAATGAGAATGTTATTGATTTTTTCCCAATATCCCAGAATTCTCCCACGATACCATCGTCACCAATCTCTATCTTGTTTTTTCCAGACACACTAAACTCTGATGATGCATATGCCACGCTAAACGTGCTTCCTAACATTACTACGGTTAATACACATACCATTAATCTTTTAATTCTGTTTTTTATCATTACCGTCCTCTTTTCTTGTATTTTTTTCACATTTCAACATCACTTTTAGTCTGCTCAATATAGCCTCTGAGAGAATTTCTCTTTACTATATTTCTGAGCAACTCATAGTAGCAATTAAATTATAGCCTATGAAATATTGTTTTGTACTCTGATGTATGAAACGTCGTTTTTTCGACATGAAATGAATATGTTTAGCTAAAATGGGGTACTTTTTCGTCTTACTCCATGTATTAACCGTATATGGTAACTATATCATGTATTCTATGCTTCATTTCTGTACGGATATGTAACGGCTCTAAACACTCGCATTTATCTCCAAAACCGAAAAGAATATTGTAGTAGTATTCGTTCTCTATGAAAGGAAAACTAACCGTGAAATGCTCCTCACCGTCTGGCGAAAAGTGTTCATAAGTGCAATAATCAAGTACCCTATCCATAACAGATTTATGAATACGGATTTTGATTCTTGTTTGTATAGTTGCCAATACATCAGTAAAATCTAACTGCGGTTTTTGATAATCTCGTGGCGTAAAAAATTCCTCTTGTATTTGTAGGTTTGATGTGCGGGATAGTTTAAATAAGCGAAAATCATTTCTTTTATGGCAATACCCTTGTAAGTACCAATGACTACTTTTCAATACAAGCTGATAAGGTTCGGCTGTTCGTGCGGTTTTATTTCCTAGGGGAAAATCCACCCTCAAATAATATAGGTTCAATACATACTAGCTGTTATCTTCAAATAATAATATATGATGCATCAACAGGAAGCGTGGATATCGCTTTTATGCCAGAGAGTGGTATAGCACCTGAAAAACCTGATTTTGTATCCGTTAACTAAAAATGCAATTTATCTAAATGTTGTTTTTTAATGCTATACTAGATATAAGACAGAGTTCGTTTACGAAACACTCGCGTCGAGCGCGTCCAGCTTGCTGAAAAAATATTACAAATACATGCTTTTACTTTTTTGTACATTTTTGGCTTCTTTATGCTTTAATTATTTGATTGCTATTTTGAAAACCGTAATTCCGTAATTTTTTGAATAAACTTATATTTACATTTACTTAATATTATGCTATAGTAGATACAAGAAAAGGAGCGACCGCCCACAAAGTGGTTAACCTCTGATATGCAGATTAACTGCCCACAGGACCGGCTAAGTCAGGGGCAGTTATTTTTTCGCTTATTATTCCTATTATCTAAATAGGTAAGCAATGCTGTAAGCAAAAGTCCAAATGTTAACATTAAAGATAATGTCTCATATGTAGTTTGCATCGGCACCACCTCCCTTCCGGGAGGCTAACAAACCCTGTACACAATTACTCCTCATTGAATATTATCATACTGCCCAAATAATGGCAATCGAACATAATATTAATTTTGTCTTTGATATAGCACTAGAATTAAGTACTTCATATTAAATCTTAATAACTATATGCAACTTTATTCGCAATTTATATAGCACAAGATGACAGGAGAAGACAGCATAATCTCTTACAATCTAACCTCTGAAATGCTAATGATAAAAAAGGAAAGCACAGGATAGAAATATGCTTCGTTATCCTCCCTTTTTTCAGTAGATAGCCTGCTAGATTTTAGTAGGTTATTTTTTTTATTGAGATTTTACATAATCAGTAAAAATTATGAGGGCAAAAAAGAACCATAATTTTCAACATTACTATACTTTGTTGCAACATTATTAGAGACTATGTTGTTAGTGGACGTGGTAGGCTATTTGCTTTTCTTTAGAGAAAAGTAAAATTTACCTTATCTTGACTTATATTGATTACCATGTTATATTGATATAGTATTTTAAATAAGATTTGATTTCACATATTTTTGTAAATCACTTTGATTTACAAAAATATGTGTTTTTTATTGAAAATATAAATATAACACAAGGAGGTATCTTTCATGAATAAAGGTACAGTTAAATGGTTTAACGCACAAAAGGGTTTTGGATTTATCACAAACGATGACGGTGGTGAAGATGTATTTGTACATTTCTCAGGACTTGCAATGGATGGTTTCAAGTCTATCGATGAAGGTCAGGCTGTAACGTTTGAATTAGAAAAAGGTCAACGTGGTATGCAAGCAGTTAATGTTAACATTGCTTAAATAACAATTCAAAAGATTGCTTTATAAGCAATCTTTTTTGTTGTCTAAAAGTGTTCCGCAGTCTTTAATTTTCAATCTTCTCTTAAAATCCATTTAGAGTTTTATTTTACGCGAAACCAATAAGTATAGAAGTTCGTAAAGCCCAGCGATTGATAAAGCCATATTGCTGGATTGTTTCCATCTACTACCTGCAAATAAGCTTTCCTTGCTCCCTTCTTCATTCCTTCTCTTAGGATACAGGTACATAGCGACCTCGCCATCCCATTTTTTCGATAATCTTCTCTAACATGTATGGCATATACACCAACATAGTCTCGGTCAAGAATTCCAAGCCCTGTGCCAATTATTTCACCCTGCCTTTGGATAGAGACACATATGGTTTCTTTAGCTATGGCATTGTACATCGTTGGAACTATTGCTCTATGTATAGCATTCGTTGTCCCTTTTAAATCAAATAGGCTATCAATCCATTCTCTCCCGATTGTCTGACTGACAATCACTTCATCTGTAGGTGCATTAAGCTTTGCTTTATCTAAATCCAAAATCATGACATCTGTGGTATGCTGTATTGCATAATTACGGTTTTCTAGCATATAATCGAAATCCTTTGATACCAGCGGACTAATTTTGAATATTGTAGGCGTACCCCATCTTCTATATGCAGCTTCACAATATGGTATTTTCTCACGCCAGGAAAGAGTTGAAGTACCGAACTGCTCAACACTGTTGGTTCTATGTGTGTAGAAACTGGAATAGCGAAGAATCCACCCATCATAAAGCTCCATTTGATGTGAGGGCCAGGCATTCAGTGATAAATCTTCGATTGTTTTAATGTCAATATTCATAGTTGTTTATTCCAAACACTCTACCGCTATTCCTGATAGGTGATGAACATCCTTTCTTCTTATTACTTATTAAATGATGCTATGCTACTTATCAT
>DATESP010000170.1:0-8208 GCA_035270645.1 Mobilitalea sp.
ACATAAATAATTGGCAAAGGAGGTGTTTTTGTTATGGCAATGCTGCAAATGCAGCGGATTTTCATCTATGCACTTAATAAAGATAGGAAGCAGATTTTGGAGCTCCTACAGCGCCGTGGTGTAGTTGAAACAGCTGATATGTTAAAGGAAGACAGTGTATTTCATCATTCGGATGTCTCGTATGCGAGAGCCAGTTTTGAAAGGAATATTGCTGCTTCAAAGGAAGCTCTTGATATTCTTAAAGCATATGTTCCTGAAAATAATTCGATATTATCCATGTTAAATGGAAGGAAAGTAATCTCTACGGAGATTTATGATACATTTGGGAGTAAATATGAGTCAGTAGTAAAGACTGCAAATAAGATTATATCCTTATCAAAGAAAATTGCCGAAAACAAAGCGGAGATTATTAAACTCCAGACTCAAATCGAGATAATTACTCCATGGATTTCTCTGGATATTCCGATGAATTTCACAGGTACAAAGCATACAACGGCCTTTATAGGGACCTTGCCTAAGGCATGGACGCTTGATGCTATTTATGAAAAGCTGGCAGAATATATGCCGGTTGATGTGGATATTATCAGTAGTTCGAAGGATATGACCTGTATATTTGCGCTTTCTACAAAGGATAAGCGTGAAGGTGTCTATGAAATACTTCGTGGAATGGATTTCTCGTACCCCAACGTAACCTTCGATCAAGCTCCTGCGGAGCAGTTGGATTATCTGACCAAGCTACAGCGAGAAGCAGAGGAAGAAATCAGATCAGCAGAAGAGGAGATCAAATCATGTGTTGAGTTTAGAGAGGATATACTATTCCTTCATGATTATGATACTCTGCGGTCAGAAAAGTATGAAGTTATTGGTAATTCACTTCAATCAGAGAATGTATTTGTACTAAATGGTTTTATCCCCGAAAGGGAGGCAAAGGACTTATCTGAGGAGTTAAACTCTAAATTTGATATTGAAGTTGAGATATCAAAGACTAGAAAGAAGGATAATGTCCCTGTTCAATTAGAGAACAACGCATTTTCCGCTCCTATGGAGAGTACTCTAGTAGCTTTCAGTGCTCCGGGAAAGGGCGAGATAGATCCAACCATGGTTATGTCAATATTCTATTACCTATTATTTGGATTAATGCTTTCTGATTCCGGTTATGGACTTATGATAGTCGCTGTCTGTTCTTTTTGCTTAATCAAATTTAAAGACAAGCTCGAACTTCCCATGGTAAAGACCTTAAGAATGTATTTGATTTGTGGGGTTTCCACAATATTCTGGGGTATTGTATTTGGTAGTTACTTTGGTGATTTATTAGATGTTATATCAGTAACCTTCTTTGGTAATACTGCATTACCGATTATACCTCCACTCTGGTTCTATCCTGTGGAGAAGCCAATGTTAATGTTGACCTTTTCCATGGCTTTCGGAGTCGTTCATCTGTTAACCGGTTTGGGTATGAAAGCCTACCAATATGCTAGAAATAAGGACTATATTGGGATCGTGTATGACGTGGTATTTTGGTATATGTTATTAGTAGGCGGTATAATATCACTATTATCCATGGATATGGTTACTAGCATTTTAGGAATAAGTGTGAACATTCCGGAACCGATATTAAAGATGGCAGGTATATTGGCAGCATTAGGAGCCATCGGTATTATCTTGACGAATGGGCGAGAATCCAAGAATCCGGCTAAACGAGTACTAAAAGGATTATATAGCCTATATGGTGTTTCAGGATATCTGAGTGATGTATTATCCTATTCACGTCTATTAGCGCTTGGACTTGCTACCGGTGTTATATGTTCTGTATTTAATAAAATGGCGGGAATGGTAGGAAGTGCAAAGATAATTGGTCCATTTCTTTTTCTCTTGGTTGCAGTAGCAGGACACTTGCTCAACTTTGCAATTAGTGCTTTAGGAGCCTATGTGCATGCCTGTCGTCTGCAATATGTAGAGTTTTTCGGTAAGTTTTATGAAGGCGGAGGACGTATGTTCAAACCCTTCCATGTTAATACAAAATATTATAAATTTAAGGAGAACATAAAAGATGGAAACATTGAATAACTATGGAATCGTATTAGCAATATTAGGAGCAGTTATGGTAGCGTTTTTACCTGGGATAGCTTCGGCAAAGGCTGTTAGTATGGGTGGTGTTGCAGGTGCAGGAGTTATTACGGAGGATCCCTCCAAATTTGGTAAAATACTTATATTACAGCTACTTCCTGGTACACAGGGTATTTATGGATTATTGATTTCTTTCATTACATTATCACAGATTGGTGTATTAAGCGGAAGCAGTGATATTTCCTTTATTAAAGGACTTGCATATCTTGCAGCTTGTATGCCAATGGCAATTGTAGGTTATACCTCGGCAATCCGTCAGGCAAATGCTTCCGTGGCAGCTATGGGTGTAGTAGCCAAGAAACCGGAACAATTCGGTAAAGCAATGATTTTCCCCGCAATGGTTGAGACCTATGCTATTTTAGCACTGCTTATCTCCATGCTGGCAGTAAACGGAGTTAGTGGTTTAATAATATAATAGTTAGGAGAGTTAAGCGATGACTGGATTAGAAAAGATAATACAGACAATTGAAGTAGATGCGAAGGCTGCTGCCGAAGTTATTACCTCCCAGGCTAAATTTGATGCCGATGAGATAACAGCAGCTGCAAGAGTGCATGCAGATAAACTATATGCTGAAATTACCATGAAGTCCGAGTTGGAAGTCAAATCAGTCTTGAGCCGAGCAGAATCGGGAGCAGCTTTACAGGAAAAGAAGCTTATTCTGGATGCTAAACAGCAAACGATTTCTGATATCATTGCAAAAGCAAAGGATAAACTCTTAACCCTGCCGGATTCCGGTTACTTTGACGTATTACTTGAAATAATTAAAAAACACGCTCACAATAAGGCGGGTCAGATAGTATTGTCGGCTGCTGATCTAAATCGTATACCAAAGGATTATAATACTGCAATTATGAACATCTTATCAAGTATTCCCGGTGCGTCACTTACAATTGCGGACGAAGCTGCCGAGCTTGAGGGCGGATTTATCCTGGTTTATGGTGACATAGAAGAGAATTGTTCCTTTGATGCTTTGTTTAGCGCTGCGAAGGATGACCTTCAGGATAAAGTCAATGCATTATTATTTGAATAGAAAGACCGGAAAGTAGGTGATGACATGACCGATAAGCAATACCTTTATGCAGTCGCACGGATTCGTTCTAGGGAGCTAGCGTTACTTTCTAAATCGGATATCGATCAACTGATGAACTGCAAGAATGAAAAGGATTGTCTACGTCTCCTGGCCGATAAGGGCTGGGGAAAATCAGAGAATGCCAATTCGGAGCAGCTTTTAACTTCGGAACGTGAGAAGACCTGGGAACTGATGCGTGAACTGGTAGAAGATATGTCCGTATTTCATACATTTCTTTATGGAAATGATTTTCATAACCTTAAGGCTGCAATTAAGCAGGTCTATACGAATGTGGAGCGAGAGGACATCTATATTCCCAATGGTACCATAGCTCCTGAGACTTTTTATCAGGCAGTGAAGGAATATGATTTTACCTTAATCCCTGAAAATATGAGGGAATGTGCTGAGGAAGCTTATCAGATTCAGTTGCATACCGGTGATAGCCAGCTGTGCGACATAGTACTTGATAAGGTCGCACTGGAAACCATCTATAAGAAGGGGAAAGAGTCAGGTAATGAACTTCTTGCAGAGTATGCCGAACTTAAGGTAGCATCCTCCAATATCAATATTACAATCCGAAGCATAAGAACCTGTAAGGATAGAACCTTCATGGAACGTGCTTTGGCTGAGTGTGAAAGCTTGAATACGCAGGAACTGATTGACTCAGCTCTGGAGGGGGAAGATAAAGCTCTTGAGTATCTGTCAACTACAGTGTATGCAGATGCAGTACCTGTTTTAAAGATTTCTTTCTCGGCTTTTGAGCGTTGGTGTGACAACCGTATCATAAACCTGATTCGTCCGCAGAAATATAACCCGTTTACCGTATCACCTTTAGCTGCATATATTCTTGCAAGGGAAAATGAAATCAAAACGGTAAGAATTCTGCTATCGGGTAAGAGAAATGATATATCGGATGATTCTATTCGGGAAAGATTGAGGGAAATGTATGTATAAGATAGCGGTATTAGGTGACCGTGACAGTATATATGGCTATGCTGCCCTTGGCCTTGATACTTATCCGGTAAAGGATTCTGAAGAGGCTAAAAAGACTTTAAAGACCTTGGCAGAAGGCAGTTATGCTGTCATATATGTTACTGAAGCATTACAGGCGCAGATTGAATCAGAGATTGACCATTATATTTCCGAGGATTTACCTGCGATTATCCCGATACCGGGAGTATCCGGTAATACCGGAAGGGGTATACAAAATGTTAAAAAATCAGTGGAGCGCGCTGTTGGCTCTGATATTATATTTAATGAAAAATAAAAAAGTAGCGCAGAAATGAGGTAAAATATGAGCAAAGGCACTATTAAAAAAGTTGCCGGTCCCTTGGTTGTTGCAGAAGGAATGCGCGATGCCAATATGTATGACGTAGTTCGTGTAAGCAAGCAGCGCCTGATCGGTGAGATTATAGAAATTCATGGCGACCAGGCTTCCATACAGGTTTATGAAGAGACCTCAGGACTAGGTCCGGGGGAACCTGTGGAATCTACGGGGGCACCACTCTCTGTTGAGTTGGGACCCGGCTTAATCGGAAGTATATTTGACGGAATCCAGCGTCCTCTCGTGGATATCATGGAAGCGACAGGTACAAATCTAAAGCGTGGTGTTGAAATACCATCACTGAACAGAAAGAAAAAGTGGCACTTCGTTCCTACCATAAAGGTTGGTGAGGAAGTTGAAGCCGGTGATGTTCTGGGTACTGTTGTAGAGACAGATATAGTCACACAGAAAATCATGGTTCCTAACGGTATAAATGGTACAATTAAGTCCATAAATGAAGGTGATTATACCGTAACTGATGTAATTGCAGAATTAGAAAAGACAGACCATAGTATAGAGGCAATTACATTAATGCAAAAATGGCCGGTACGTATAGGCAGACCCTATAAACAGAAGTTATCTCCAGACAAACCCTTAATAACCGGACAACGTGTTATTGATACCTTATTCCCGATTGCAAAGGGTGGAGTAGCTGCAGTTCCAGGACCCTTCGGAAGTGGAAAAACGGTAGTTCAGCATCAGCTTGCTAAATGGGCTGAGGCAGATATCGTGGTTTATATCGGCTGTGGTGAGCGTGGTAATGAAATGACCGACGTTTTAAATGAATTCCCTGAACTTAAGGATCCTAAGACTGGCAAATCTCTTATGGAGCGTACAGTTTTGATAGCAAATACATCAGATATGCCTGTTGCAGCTCGTGAGGCCTCCATATATGTTGGTATTACAATTGCCGAATATTTCAGAGATATGGGCTACTCTGTGGCACTGATGGCTGACTCCACATCCCGTTGGGCCGAAGCACTTCGTGAGATGAGTGGTCGTCTTGAGGAAATGCCTGGTGAGGAAGGATATCCAGCTTATCTTGCTAGTCGTCTGGCTCAGTTCTACGAAAGAGCAGGAAGGGTTATATCCCTCGGTAAGGAAGGCAGAGAAGGTGCATTGTCTGCGATTGGAGCGGTTTCCCCTCCTGGTGGTGACATATCCGAACCGGTTTCACAGGCAACACTTCGTATAGTTAAGGTGTTCTGGAGCCTAGATGCTAATCTGGCATACCGGAGACATTTCCCTGCTATCAACTGGTTGACCAGCTACTCACTCTATAATATGGGTAAATGGTTTAATACCAATGTTGATGATAGATGGATAGAATCAAGGGATCGTATCATGATGCTTCTAAATGATGAAGCAGCGTTAGATGAGATCGTTAAGCTAGTAGGTATGGATGCATTATCAGCACCGGATCGCTTAAAGCTTGAAGCAGCAAGATCTATCCGTGAGGATTTCCTACATCAAGACGCTTTCCATGAGGTGGATACTTATACTGATCTTGCAAAACAATTCCAGATGATGGAGCTAGTGTTGGCTTATTATGATTTGACCCTAGAAAATTTGAGTAATGGAGTGTCGATTGAAGACTTGGTTAATTTACCAGTAAGGGAAAGAATCGGCCGATTTAAATATGTTGTTATGGATAAGACGAAGAAGGAATTTGATGACATCATGACTACGTTACATCGTGAAATTAGTGATCTGATTACGAAGGAGGGAGCCTAATGCCTAAGGAATATAGAACCATACAAGAAATAGCTGGCCCTCTGATGTTAGTACAGGGTGTTGAAGATGTAACCTTTGATGAATTAGCAGAGATAGAACTTGCAAATGGTGATAAACGTCGATGCAGAGTACTTGAGATAGACGGTGGGAATGCTCTTGTGCAGCTATTTGAAAGCTCAGCAGGTATTAACCTTGCAAGTAGTAAGGTCCGCTTCTTAGGAAGAAGTATGGAGCTTGGAGTATCTGAAGATATGTTAAGCCGTGTATTTGATGGACTAGGACGTGCAACAGATGGTGGTCCTGAGATTTTACCCGAGAGACGTTTAGATATCAATGGATTACCGATGAATCCTGCTGCAAGAAATTATCCTCAGGAGTTTATTCAGACCGGGGTTTCAGCCATTGATGGACTGAATACTTTAGTTCGTGGACAGAAGCTTCCTATCTTCTCAGCCAGTGGTCTGCCTCATGCAGAGCTCGCGGCTCAGATTGCGAAGCAGGCTAAGGTGCTTGGAACCTCAGAGCCATTTGCCGTAGTATTTGCAGCAATGGGTATTACCTTTGAAGAAGCGAATTTCTTCACCGAGAGTTTTCGTGAGACCGGAGCTATTGACCGAACTGTCATGTTTGTCAATCTTGCAAATGACCCAGCAGTTGAGCGTATCTCAACACCAAGAATGGCACTGACTGCTGCTGAATATCTAGCATTTGAAAAGGATATGCATGTATTGGTTATCCTAACTGATATAACGAACTATGCTGATTCCTTACGTGAAGTTTCTGCTGCACGTAAAGAGGTACCGGGACGTCGTGGTTATCCTGGATATATGTATACAGACCTTGCATCTCTTTACGAGAGAGCAGGACGTAAGAAAGGGAAGGCAGGTAGTATTACTTTAATACCTATACTGTCCATGCCTGAGGATGATAAGACTCATCCGATTCCTGACCTAACCGGATATATTACAGAAGGCCAGATAATATTAAGCCGTGATCTATATCGTCAAGGTATCAAGCCTCCAATTGATGTATTACCGTCCCTATCACGTCTAAAGGATAAGGGTATCGGCGAAGGTAAGACTAGGAAAGATCATGCAAATACTATGAATCAGATCTTTGCCGCTTATGCAAGAGGTAAAGAGGCTAAGGAATTAATGGTAATTTTGGGTGAAGCAGCCTTAACCGAAATTGACAAACTATATGCAAAGTTTTCGGATGCCTTTGAGCGAGAATATGTATCACAGGGTTATGATAATAATCGTAATATTGATGAAACTTTAAATCTTGGCTGGAAGCTTCTTTCTATACTACCAAGGACGGAATTAAAGAGAATTAAGGATGAACTTCTTGACGAGTATTATGGAAAACAGTAAAGGAGGGCTAATCATTGGCTAAGACACAGGTCAATCCTACCCGGATGGAATTAACAAAGCTGAAGAAAAAACTATCTACGGCGACCCGGGGACACAAGCTGTTAAAGGATAAGCGGGATGAACTGATGCGTCAGTTCTTAGATATGGTAAGAGAAAACAAAGTGCTCCGTGAAAAGGTTGAGGCTGGCATTCACGCTGCAAATAAGAACTTTCTACTTGCCAGGTCAGCCATGCCTGATGAGATTATTAATGTATCACTTATGGCTCCGAGGCAGGAGGTTTATCTTGATACCAGCAAACGCAATGTTATGAGTGTGGAGATACCGGAATTTACGTATAAGACTAAGACACCGAATGCGAATGATATCTATCCCTATGGTTTTGCCTTCACCTCAAGTGACCTTGACGATGCAGTGAAGTCTCTGCAGGATATTCTTCCAGATATGCTTCGCCTCGCAGAGGTTGAAAAATCCTGCCAGTTACTAGCAGCAGAAATCGAGAAGACCAGAAGGCGTGTAAATGCCCTGGAGCATGTCATGATTCCAGATATGAAAGAGAATATTAAATTCATCGTCATGAA
>DATESP010000171.1:0-3542 GCA_035270645.1 Mobilitalea sp.
TCATGGGGAACCTGAACCTTTCTATATTGTCAAAACTATAGTGCCGCATATCTTTTCTATATTATCCATATATGATTATCGTAATGCTATATTTCATTATGCTATATTTCATTATGCTTTATAACTTTTATTATATCTATACATGATTTATGTAATGTTGCATATCATTTTGTGCCTGTATATCGTATCATATGGCCTTTAAAAAGTCTATACTGATTCCGGGCGCCAAAAGCCAATTTAAAAGACCCCACTTCTTCGAGTCAGAGCTATAACTATAGAAAAAGCCGGATATAGGCAACAGGTATCGAACAAAATCGCCCTGCTGCCAGTCATATCCGGCTTTTATTGTAGTTATTTATTTCGTAAATCTATTATCTCAAAGGATATCTTCTAGTCTGATAATATTACTATGTCGGTTACTATAGCTCTACACTTTTCACCCGATCGAATTCATCTTGTATCTCCTGAGAAGGTTTCTTCGATAATAATGATACTAAGATAATCGCTATACATGAGGCTACAAAAGCTGGAAGCAACTCATAGATATCAAAATTCCCTCCAAGAGGCCTAATAACTTTATTCCAGAAGAATACCATTACGCCACCTGTCAACATACCAGCGATTGCTCCGGATCTAGTCATTCGTTTCCAGAATAATAAGAATAACATAACCGATCCAAAGGTTGCACCAAACCCTGCCCATGCAAAGGATACAACCTCAAAAATAACGCTGTCCTTATCGATAGCAATAATCATTGCTATGATTGCTATGATGACTAAAGTAGCTCTGGTTATGTACAGTACCTGTTTGTCCGTTGCTTCCTTCTTCAGTATACCATGGTAGATGTTTTTGGAAAATGCTGAAGCAGCAATTAACAGATAGGAATCTGAGGAACTGATTGTTGCAGCAAGGATTCCTGCCATTATAACTCCGGCTATGAGAGGTAAGAAGAAGCTTTCAGAAAGCATAATAAATACTTCCTCTCTTGTGCTCGCTGTCAGTAATTCGGTTGGATATAATACCCTGCCTATAATACCTATAAATACAGCTGCTGTGAGAGATATGGAGCACCATACGGTTGCAATCCTTCTGGATAGCTTAAGGTCATTTGGATTCTTAATAGCCATAAATTTAAGCAACACATGCGGCATACCAAAGTAGCCCAGTCCCCAGGACAATGTAGATATTATTACAAGAAAACCATATTTACCGGCTTCACCAAATAAAGGCTTTCCAGCCGCACTCACCTGCTGAACCCCATCTACAAGAGTAGGGTTGGCGATTCCAAAGAAATCTAAGAATCCCGGAATAGCTTTAGCATTTTCTATAATTTCTGAGATTCCACCTGCCTTTATCGTACCGACAATCAAAACTGTAGTCAATGCAAGTATCATAACAACACCCTGCATAAAGTCTGAGGCACTTTCTGCCAAGAATCCACCGATAAATGTATAAGCAATTACGAATAGAGCACCTATAATCATCATATAGACGTATTCCGCTCCGAATATCGTACTGAAGAGTTTACCTACTGCGATAAAACAGCTTGCTGCATATGCGCAAAAGAATACTAAGATAAATAAGGCTGCAATGGTTAAAATAATTTTTTTCTTTTCCTTGAAACGGTTACTTATAAAATCAGGAATAGTTATAGCATCTCCTGCCACATGGGAGTATTTACGAAGTCTCTTAGCAACAATAAGCCAGTTCAAATATGTACCGATAAACAGACCGATTGCAGTCCAGATTGCATCACTAAGACCGAACCAATACGCCACACCTGGTAACCCCATTAATAGCCAGCCGCTCATATCAGAAGCTTCGGCGGACATTGCAGTAACCCAAGGTCCCAAAGACCTTCCCCCAATTAGATAATTACCGCTGCTTTCGCTTGCACGTTTAGCATAATGAACTCCAATTCCAATAACTATAGCTATATAAATGGACATAGCAACTAAAAATTGTATCTTTTCTGCATTCATAAACTTTCTCCCTCCAATAATCTTTACCGGTTCTGCGATATTAACATATGATATCCATAATACACTAATATAGCGCGCCGTAATAAATTAATTGTAATATATAATAATGAATTTGTATAGATTGAATTTTACCAATGCAATGCGCTGAAACATTATTACGCAGAAGTAGAGAGCGCATTGCCATTCGATAAATGAGGCTATTGACAAAGAATAAATCCTGTCAACAGCCTCTTAAACTATAACTCATCTACTTACAAATCTCGTGTAGTGCGAACCACCACAGCAAAAATCGCATGAATGCGTAGCTTATTTGTTAAGCTACGCCTATTTATAGATTATTTCATCTCTACCTGGTCCGTTTGATACGAAAGTAATCGGAACCTCCAGCTCTTTTTTAATAAACTCTATATATTTCCTGCAATTTTCAGGCAGCTGGGCATAATTATAGTAAAATATCAGAACATTCTAGGAAGATCTCCACCCCTACATAATCTCCTTGCTATATTGGCTGCTGACATGCTGATGAAATCCAACGTCCTATCAAAACTTATATAGATGGGCTCAATTACTTCATGGGTCTCACGGAAATATCGCTGCAACACCCATTCCTTGGTGTCAGTTATTTCGAACTCGCTAACCATACCTTCTATTTGAAACGGTTTCACCCGCTCAAGGGAGAGTCCTATTTCATTCATTTCAGCATAATTATGAGCAAGATATATATCATTACGGTTCATGTCTTCTACTACATTATGGAAAAATTCTATATCACCTTGTGAGATTCCCTCTTTTTCCATCATTAGGACAGATTCCTGACGCATCGTCAGAATATTTAGTTCATCAGTCAGGAGATGGACCACATAACCACGATATGCATCGAAAAGGCCATCCCTCCTCGTCTTATTCTCAAGGATGAAGTCAACCACCCGCTGACAAAAAAGTGACATATAGTAATCCTTCATAAAATCCCTATCCAAGATATCATCACGAAGATGTGTGTGCTTCTTATCCGCCCTCACAAAGTTCTCCCTCGAATGGACTGCGTCAGGAGCAATCGAGCCGGCGTAGAATAATCCCTCATCCTTTATAGTACCTGCCGGAAGAAGCTTAATTACTTCTCTTGCGGTTATTAAATGTGTTACAAGCCCTGCCATAACTCCTCCTGTGTACTATTTTCTCAATTATCTATGTATATTCTTTGAACGATTTTCGTATCATACTAGCGTCCACGCCTGCGACTTGCTCGGTCTTCCCTTAGGATATGGTCTTTCATATAGTCATAGGTATCCTTCTGAAAATCCTCTGCTATTTCTATTTCATGGTTTTTCATGTCCAAGAGAAACTCAATCCGACATGCAAATAATGCATCTAAATCTTCAATCCCAGCTTTTCTAATTTCCATCTTATAATCTCCATTAGGTGGTGCTCCCAAATCCACCATTCCTACTTTCCTCGGTCACATCATCCACAGTAATACCATACTCAACAAAAATACCCTGCATGAAACCGGTACCCTCCTCTATGGTTACAGACTTTCCTTCTTTACTGTCATTAGTAATC
>DATESP010000172.1:0-2725 GCA_035270645.1 Mobilitalea sp.
ACGGTAGGAATTATGCCTACGGGTGCGGGTAAGTCCATATGCTTTCAGCTACCTGCATTAATATTTAAGGGTATTACCATCGTAATCTCTCCCTTGATTTCCTTGATGAAGGACCAGGTTAATGCCTTGAACCAGGCTGGCATTCATGCGGCATTTCTTAACAGTTCGCTGACAGCTTACCAATACAGTCTTGCCCTGCAGTATGCTAAGGAAGAGCGCTACGACATCATCTATGTAGCGCCTGAGAGGCTGACAACAGAGGAGTTCCTAAATTTTGCATTACATACGGATATCTCGATGGTCAGCGTGGACGAAGCGCATTGCGTATCCCAGTGGGGACAGGACTTCCGCCCAAGCTACTTAAAGATTGTTGAATTTATTGATAAGCTTCCTAGGAGGCCGGTTATTAGTGCATTTACTGCTACGGCAACAAAGGAAGTTATAAAAGACATGGTAGATATCCTTCGATTAAATTCTCCGACAATTATATCCACCGGTTTTGACCGTAAGAATCTGTTTTTCTCCGTACAAGCACCTAAGGATAAATATAAGACAGTCAGTAGTTACCTGGCCGGACGTCCTGGACAGAGCGGAATCATCTACTGCTTGACACGTAAGACAGTGGAAGAGGTATGTACTAGACTCAGTTTAGAAGGAGTCCCTGTGACGAGATACCATGCAGGTCTTAGTGATGAAGAACGGAGAAATAACCAGGATGATTTCATCTATGATAATAAACCGGTGATGGTGGCTACTAACGCTTTTGGCATGGGAATCGATAAATCAAATGTAAGATATGTCATTCATTACAATATGCCTAAGAACATCGAGAGCTACTACCAGGAGGCAGGAAGAGCCGGCCGCGACGGGGAGACAGCTGAATGCATCCTTCTTTATGGTGGACAGGATGTGGTCACCAATCAATTTTTCATAGACAATAGTAATAATAATGAAGAGTTAGATGTGGACACCCTTGAAATGGTGAAGGAAAGAGACCGTGAGCGTTTGAAGAAGATGACCTTTTATTGCTTTACCAATGAATGTCTGAGGGATTATATCCTGAGGTATTTCGGTGAATACGGATCTAATTATTGCGGGAATTGCTCCAACTGCCTGACTCGGTTTGAGGAAGAGGACGTATCAGAGATAGCTACTCACATAATAGGATGTGTAAACAGTAGTAGGCAGCGATACGGCATGGGAGTGATTGTTGATACGCTACATGGTAGCAATGATGCAAAGATCAAGAAATACAGAATGAATGAAAACACACATTATGGGAGTCTTGCCAGAGAGTCTGCTGTCCATATTCGGCAGGTACTGAACCAACTTATATTAAAGGAATACTTGTTTTTGACCAATGACGAATATCCTATATTGAGGCTTACTGATACCTCTCAGAAGGTATCGAAGGATATGCAACCGATGATTATGAAGTTTGCGAAGAAGCGGGAGATGCTCACAACCCCGGATGTTTCTAATGGCAATAAAGGAAAAGTGACAAAGAAATCCAAGAAATCAATCGGCGGGAGAATAGCTGGTGAGGAGCTGGGGGCTGTAGACTTTGAGCTGTTTGAGGTATTAAGAGGCCTGAGGACTGAGATATCAAGAGAAGAGAAAGTGCCACCCTATATCGTATTTTCTGACAAGACCTTAAAGGAACTATGCCTTGTGAAGCCTGAGACAGAGGAGGCTATGCTTTCAGTGTCCGGTGTCGGAAAGTACAAATTTGATAAGTATGGGGTTAGATTTATAGAGGCAATACTGGGCAATAAAATTCATTAAACACGAGATGCTGGTTGTATAATACCATGATATGGTATAGAATATTATTATATATCAGATAATAATTTCGTAACTATTCAGAACCACGAGAATCATGTAGTGGATTCGAGTGTTTCAGCGCCAAAATGGATGTGTTTTATCCATTTTGTAGTGCAAATGTAACTGTGAATGTACTGAACAGTTACGTAATTTCTTGTTATTTCACATTCAATCCTATGATTACACTTGATTCATATGACCATTAACATTATTGAAAGGAGGCATTTTATGGAAAGTAGAGCAATTAAGATTTTTGCACCTAATAGTAAGAAGATATTTCTAAAGGTAATACCGGGGCATTTTGCTACCGCACATTCCCACATCAATCAGTATATCGATTTAACTTCATCTAAGACGCGTCTGAGTGAGGCATCTGAGACAGCTAGAGTAATGGCCATGAAGTATGTGAACACTGTGATGATCGATACGATTGTATGCATGGAGGGCTGCGAGGTTGTCGGTGCGTTTTTGGCGCAAGAGTTAACTGATGCTGGTATTATGTCTATGAATGCACATCAGACAATTTATATTGTTTCGCCGGAATTCAGTACGAACGGGCAGATGATTTTCACAGAGAATATGAAGCCGACGATATTTGGTAAACAAGTACTGCTCCTTGTAGCTTCTGCTACCACCGGGGATACAATACGGCGGGGCATGGAGGGTATCCGATATTATGGCGGTGTTATCAGTGGAATCAGCGCAATCTTCTCAGCTGTAGACTCGATTGACGATATGCCAGTACATTCAATTTATCAAGCCAAGGATTTGCCTGACTATAAGAGCTATAACATTAATGAATGTCCACTTTGCAAGGCGAAGCAGAGGCTGGAGGCTATCGTAAATGGTCACGGATATATGAAACTGTAAACAAGTCAGATTAAGTAGTTAGCTACTTTTA
>DATESP010000173.1:0-5480 GCA_035270645.1 Mobilitalea sp.
TTAGTTCTTCCTTCTCTTCATAGGGTATATCGGGCACAATCAGTGCATCTACACCAACAAGCTGGCACTGCTTCATAAATCGCTCTGTACCATAGGTAAAGATAGGGTTTGCATAGGTCATAAATGCAATTGGAACATCGCAAACCTTACGAATTCTATCAACCATATCAAATATCTTATCCGTGGTAGTTCCTGCTGCTAAAGCTCTGTAATCTGCTCCTTGAATAATCGGTCCCTCAGCAACCGGATCAGAAAATGGTATCCCGAGCTCAATCAAATCAGCTCCTGCGCTTGCCATTTTAAGTACTAGTTGTTCAGTGATATCCAGTGAAGGATCACCTGCTGTAATAAATGGAATAAATGCTTTCCCGTTAGTAAATGCTTTATCAATCCTATTCATACAAATTCACCCCCCGTAAACGTGCTATTGAAGCAACATCCTTATCCCCTCTTCCGGATAGGTTTATAACAATAATCTGATTTTTATCCATAGTTGAAGCTAGTTTTTTAGCATATGCTACTGCATGTGCGCTTTCTATAGCAGGTATAATACCTTCTGTTCTTGATAGATATTCGAAGGCATCAACAGCTTCCATATCAGTAACTGGAACATATTCAGCCCTACCTATATCTTTTAGATATGCATGCTCCGGACCAACTCCAGGATAATCAAGTCCTGCTGATATTGAGTAAACCGGAGCTATCTGACCGTATTCATCCTGGCAGAAATAAGATTTCATACCATGAAATATTCCCACAGAACCGGTTGCCATCGTAGCGGCAGTCCTATCTGTATCCGCACCGAGTCCAGCTGCTTCACATCCAATTAGTCTGACACTCGCATCACCTATAAATTCATAAAACAGACCCATTGCATTACTACCACCACCGACGCAGGCAAGTACAGCATCCGGAAGTCTCCCCTCCATCTCTTGCATCTGCTGCTTCACCTCGCGGCCTATGATGCTTTGAAAATCTCTGACTATAGTAGGGAATGGATGGGGTCCCATAACAGAACCTAATACATAATGAGTATCCTCTACTCTTTTGGTCCATTCACGCATGGTTTCATTGACAGCATCCTTTAAAGTCTGTGTTCCTGAGGTCACTGAATGTACCTTGGCACCTAAGAGCTCCATTCTATATACATTGAGCGCCTGTCGGTCAGTATCCTCCTTACCCATAAAGATCTCACATTCCATTCCAAATAGTGCAGCTGCTGTGGCTGTTGCCACTCCGTGCTGTCCAGCACCCGTTTCTGCAATTAGCCTTGTCTTTCCCATCTTCTTAGCTAGAAGTGCTTGACCAAGTACATTGTTGATTTTATGAGAACCAGTATGGTTAAGATCCTCCCTCTTAAGATAGATTTTAGCTCCTCCCAGTTCCTTCGTCATCTTCTCTGCATAATAGAGAAGTGAGGGCCTGTTGGCATAATTGTTTAATAGATCGTCCAGTTCTTTTTTAAAGCCCTCGTCTTCCTTATAGTAGTTATAGGCTTTTTCTAATTCTATTACTGCATTCATTAATGTTTCAGGGATATACTGTCCCCCATGGATACCAAATCTTCCTTTTGACATTTACTTTACACTCCTTATCTTTAAAATTAATTCCTTAATCTTTTGTAAATCCTTCTTTCCATCTGTTTCCACCCCACTACTCACATCGATACAATAGGGATTAAATTGTTTGACCGCCTGCAATACATTGGAACCATTAATTCCACCTGCTAGAAAGAATGGCTTTTTCATCTCTGGAATTAGGGACCAATCAAACCTGCACCCGCTTCCACCATATTCATCTTCCTTATAGGCATCCAGTAGAAGATAATCACAGGATAATTTCATTGCTGTTGATATATCTAAAGAATTTCTTACTCTGACTGCTTTAATTATAGGATTGGGAAGCTCTCGTCTCAGGCTCTCGATAAAGTCTTCCTCCTCATCGCCATGTAACTGGATTATATCAATGATTCCCATCTTACACAGGTGAGTTATCATAGCAGCCTCTTGATTTACGAATACCCCAACAGAATGAATGGACGGATCCAAATCCTGTTTTAATTTCTGGGCTGTAGCCTCACAAATCATTCTACTACTATTTGCAAATACAAAACCGATATAATCCGGATGAACTTCGTTTACAGCCATTACATCATCTCTACTCATTAATCCGCAGATTTTAATCTTGGTCTTATCCATCATATCACACTCCTCAATAGCTACACCGATACATGAGCCCTTATCACTTATTAGAATCCATACCTCATGGATATAATATTTCCTATCTATTATAAGTTACCCTTACCTCGTAGATAGGATATTTTCTATCTCTTATTAGTTATCCTTACCTCGTAGATAGGATATTTGATCCCGCTTATTCTCACTTCGCATAAGGGTCTCTCCTATCAGTATTGCATCTACTCCGGCTTCTACCAATTCACTTACATCCTCTGCAGTTTTGATACCACTTTCTGCTACGAAGAGGATTTCCTTTGGTACCAGACTCCGCAATAGTATACTGTTGTGGATATCAACTTCGAAGGTTTGTAGATTACGGTTGTTCACACCGATGATTCTGGCACCTGCCTGTACTGCCATTTTAACCTCCTCCACATTATGTGCCTCCACTAAGGCTGATAAACCTAATTCATCACATACGTTTATATAACGTTTAATTGTCTTTTCCTCTAATAGCGAACAAATTAGTAACACTGCATCTGCCCCGATTAGCTTTGCCTCATATATCTGATATTCATTAATAGTAAAATCCTTACGAAGTACAGGAATCTTAACCTCTCTACTGATTTCGGTTAGGTATTCGTTTGCACCCTTGAAATACTCTGGCTCTGTAAGCACTGAGATTGCAGCGGCTCCAGCCCCCTCATAATCTCGGGCAATCGTAAGATAGGGAAAATCTGTGGATATCACACCCTTTGAGGGGGAAGCCTTCTTTACCTCACATATAAATGATATTCCAGGTGCTTTCAGTGCTTCTTCAAAGGTAAAATCTTTACGTGTGTTTATATTCCCTGAGGTTCTAATCTCTGCAGCCTTTGACTTAAGGATGGATATTGGCATCCTAGCCATTTCCTTATCTAGCCTACTTCGAGTAGCTTCTGCTATCTTATCAAGTATCATTTATCTATCATGCCTCCATTAATTAACTGTTTGACAGCTTAATAAACATCTCCAGCTGCTTTAATGCTTTCCCGCTATCAATCATCTCAGCAGCCATTTTCACACACTCCCTAAGGGTAATATTGTTATAAGACATATAGAGGCAAACAGCTGAATTTAATAGTACTACATCTCTCTTTGGACCTCTCTCGCCTTGTAGTATACGCATTGCAATCTCTGCATTCTCTGCAGGATCTCCTCCAACTAGTTCTTTCCTATCACAATATTCGAAACCAAATTGGTGAGGATCCAGGAAGAAACTATTGACCTGCCCTTGATTTACCTCACACACTGTGGATTTGGTACTTAGTGACACCTCGTCTAATCCATCATGCCCATGTACTACCATTGCTCTCTTTACACCGAGGTTATTCAATACCCTCGCCATTGGTTCTACTAGATTCTCATCATAGACACCAAGAAGCTGTAGATTAGCTTCTGCTGGACTTGCCAGAGGCCCCAGTATGTTAAAAATTGTACGTACACTCAATTCCTTTCTAACCGGAGCGGCATATTTCATAGATGAGTGATAATAAGGCGCGTACATAAAGCACATTCCTATTTCTTCTAAGATCGCCTCACTTCTCTCAACAGGAATATCGATTTTGACCCCTAATGCCTCAAGCAAATCAGCACTACCACATTTACTAGATACACTGCGATTGCCGTGCTTTGCCACCGGAATTCCTGCTGCAGATATAACGAAGGAGGAGATGGTAGAGATATTAAAGGTATTTGCCTCATCTCCGCCCGTACCGACAATATCCAATACATCTCCGGTATGCTTAAGCTTGATACCATAGCTTCGCATGACCATCGCACAGGCGGTTATCTCATCAATCGTTTCACCCTTCATCCTCATAGTTGTTAGAAAACCGGCAATCTGAGCATTAGTTGCATTTCCACTCATGATTTCCTCCATAACGGCTTTGGTCATCTCCAGTGTCAGATCTTCCTTATTTAAAACCTTGTATATTGCTTTCTGAATCATATAAACCTCCATTCGAAATGTGAAGATGTTCTTTCTTCGCACTAACAACTAATTTGAAGAAAATTTGACATGATTTTTATTCCTTTTGGTGTGAGAATAGATTCTGGATGAAATTGAACTCCATAGATTTCATAATTTCTATGCTTTACTGCCATAACCTCACCCTCATCATCCTCTGCAATTACCAGAAGCTCATCCGGTAGGGAATCCTTTCTAGCTATCAGTGAATGATATCTAGCTGCTTCTATAACTGGAGGTAGACCATGAAATACACGGCTTCCATTAGCAATATGAATATTGCTCTTCTTCCCATGCATCAGGTACTTTGCCAGGGTTATCTCTGCTCCAAAGCATTCACAGATTGCTTGATGTCCCAGACATACTCCAAGGATTGGAGTGATTCCTTTCATACTTGATATAATCTCCTCGCATACTCCGGCATCCTTTGGGTATCCGGGTCCCGGTGATATGATTATATGCGTTGGATTTAGACCCATTATATCCTGGATACTCATCTCGTCATTACGGATAACCTTGATATCCGCTGTGATACTACCTACAAGCTGGACCAGATTATAAGTAAAACTATCGTAATTGTCTATTATTAAGATCATTGGTCCTCTACCTCCCCTGCTATCATAATAGCTTCCATTACGGCTCTTGCCTTATGCTCCGACTCCTCATATTCTTTTTCCGGATTACTGTCCGCTACTATTCCGCTACCAGCCTGGACATAAACCTTTCCGTCCTTTTTCACCGCCATCCGAATCGCTATACAGGTATCCATATTACCGGAAAAGTCAATATATCCGATGGCTCCTCCGTATATACCCCTTGGGCTCTTCTCCAATTCCTCGATTATTTGGCAGGCACGAATTTTAGGTGCTCCTGATAGTGTTCCTGCCGGAAGAATAGCTTCAACTGCATCTAAGGCATCACATTCTTTTCTAATCTTACCTTCAACCTCTGAGGTTATGTGCATTATTCTAGAATATCGTTGTAATCTCATATAATCGACTACATTGACTGAGGAATACTCTGATATCTTTCCAACATCATTCCTAGCCAAATCTATCAGCATGTTATGCTCTGATAGTTCCTTTTCATCCTGTAGCAGTTCTTTTCCTAATGCTTCATCCTCTTCCTCATTCCTTCCCCTAGGTCTTGAGCCAGCAATAGGGAAGGTCGTAATCTTCTCATCCTTAAGTCTCACCAGTGTTTCCGGAGAGGTGCTGATTAGTTGTAGATCGTCATTTTGCATGAATACCATATAGGGAGAGGGATTGGTCGTCCTGAGCACCCTATATGCTCCC
>DATESP010000174.1:0-2659 GCA_035270645.1 Mobilitalea sp.
TGCTGATACCGCCAATCCCGATAAAATGGATACGGCAAGGCTTGTCGAAATTAATTTTGTACATAGTGCACTTCCTATTCTATTTATATTTGCTTTGAAATGGCGTTTTTCTATCTGCTATTATAACCTTTTTTACCTAAAATACAATAGACAAACTTGGATATAATGAGCATGAATATTCAGTATTCTGGTTTTACAGTAGTATATTCATTTTTGTAGGATGGGATGCAAGTATACCGTTAAAAAAAGGAAAATATTGTATAACATTTTGTAAAAATCAGACAAAGTGGATAAAATATACATAAAAGATGCAAACTTTAATGATTTAATGGAAAAAATATTCACATTTTTGTTAATACATGGTATAATAGTCTCAGATTTTATTATTTGACAAGTGATTTAAGGAGTAGAGGAGTCTTGCAACAAAGATTAGTAGCAGGAAAAGTGAGATTAACTAAGTTAAGCATATCTTTTTTTACAACTAACGATAAATATGACAAAAGGGGGAACATGCCATGCAGATTACTGATGTACGCGTACGAAAGGTTAGTAAGGAAGGCAAGATGAAAGCTGTTGTGTCAATTACAATTGATAATGAATTTGTAGTTCATGATATCAAAGTAATTGAAGGAGACAAGGGTTTATTCATCGCTATGCCGAGCCGTAAAGCCGGAGATGGTGAGTACAGGGATATAGCTCATCCGATTAATTCGGATACTAGAGACAAAATCCAGAAAATCATTCTTGAAAAGTACGAAATAGCAGCTCTGGAATCAGATGTAGAAGAGCCAGAGGAGTAAAGGATAGGCAGTAATAAAAAGACAAAAGAGGCAGCATTAGGGGCTGTCTTTTTTGTGTGGAAATGTATAGGAGCTACAATTAAATAATAGTAAAATATCCATCTAGGTCTATAGTATATCTAGTGGCTCACTCATTATAAAAAATTTCTTGGCATAAACGGGACATTTTCATATGCGATAGTTTGCGATGTCTTCTATTATCGTCCACTCTACGAAGTTTCAATTAGGTTGTTGCCACAACCTGCCATAAGGATTATAATATTAACGCATGTAACTAATAATAATAGGTAAGCCCAATCTAATTTATAGAGATAAGGAATTATTAGTAGCAGCCAGTGAATTTAATATAATATGTGATAAAGAACCAGAGATACAATAGTATTTTGATAAAAAATTAAAAATGAGGATTATATATGCACATTATAATAGGATTAGGCAATCCAAGTGATAAATACCAGGCAACCAGGCACAACATTGGCTGGGATACTATCACGCGGATTTCAGACGATTACAGGATTCCCATGGACATTAAGAAGCATAAGGCCATCTGCGGAAGGGGCCACATCGAGGGAGAGAAGGTTGTTCTGGCACAGCCTCTCACCTATATGAATTTAAGTGGAGAAAGTGTCCGTGCACTGGTGGATTTCTATAAGGTTTTACCAGAGAATATAATAGTAGTCTATGATGATATCAGCCTGGAGGTAGGACAGCTTAGGATTCGCAAGAAAGGCAGTGCTGGAGGTCATAATGGGATGAAGAGTATCATTAGTCATCTGGGTACCGATGAATTCCCTAGGATTAAGGTCGGTATCGGAGACAAGCCAAAGGGATGGGATTTGGCGGATTATGTACTATCAAGATTTCAGGGGGAAGAACAGGTTACCATTCGTGAAGCCTTAAAAGAAGCTTCCGAGGCATGTAGGACTATGGTTACTGCCGGAATTGATGAGGCTATGAACATTTATAATAGGAAGAAGGATGCTCCTGTCAAGGAGAAGAAGGCCAAATCTGTGAAGAAAATTGAAACTCAGAAGAAGCTTGAAGTAGGAATTCAAGACGAAGGTGAAGGTGAGCCCAAAATGGGAATTCGACTTGACGTAGAGAAGAAAGCCGAAACAGATCAATAGGGAATGTAACCGGATAAGGAAAGCCCGATATTTTACGGAGAAGAATAACAGGAGGAACATTTGTTGAAAACCTTTACAGCACCCTTGATGGAATTAAAGGAATTTATTGATATCAGGGATAACATAAAACTTAAGAATTTGCCGGTACAGGTTACCGGTTGCATTGACTCGCAGAAATGCCACCTGGTCTATGGTCTAGGTGAGGATTTTACCTTCCGTGTCATTGTGACCTATAATGATCTTAAGGCAAAGGAAATCTATGAGGATTATCGCCTGTATGACAAGGAGGTTTACCTCTATCCAGCGAAGGATATCATCTTCTATAGTGCGGATATCCACGGAAATGCTATCGTCAGGGACAGGCTTAAGATTCTGAGGCGAATCATCGAACATAAGAATACGACAGTTATAGTAACCTTGGATGGCGGTATGGACAGGCTTCTGCCTCTTCAGATGGTCAAGGACCGGGTGATTAAGGTAAATAAGGATTCTATTATTAAGTTACAGGAACTTTCTGCTTCGCTGGTCCACTTGGGTTACGAAAGGCAAGCGCAGGTTGAAGCTCCAGGGGACTTCGCAGTCCGAGGAGGTATAATCGATATCTTCCCACTTACGGAGGAGGCTCCCTACCGTATTGAGCTGTGGGGGGATGAGATTGATTCCATCCGTACCTTTGATGTCAGCAGCCAGCGCTCGATTGAACAGGTGGACCAATTAATCATCTATCCGGCA